>JAUNNW010000145.1 GCA_030531285.1 Synergistaceae bacterium
CAAATAGATTTTTATAGGACATCCCACAAATTTTCGTGTAGAACCAATTTTCTGCCGATTTTTTCCGCTTTTTCTTCGGAGAGGCGTGAAATCAGGACTGTTTTCTGTCCGCCTTTATACAGTTTTGAGACTATTGCCAAAATCTGCTCCGTAGTTTTTCCTTCCCCGTATATCACTTCCCCCGCGCCATTTCTGATTCCCCTGTGAAAATCAGGCTTTGCGAAATCAAGCTCGGCAAACGGAGCTGTTTTCAGTTTCATAACGGCTTCTTCAACAGAGTTTTTCTTTTCTCTTACGTTTTGCAGCAACTCTCTAAGTTCGGCAGTTTCCATTTATCTTCCCTCACTGTCAATGCTTACGGTATCAAAATACTTTTCCAGTATTGAGTAAAGCAGCGTTTCCTCAGACATGGCGCGTTCAAGCTGTGTTTTTGACACAATCAGTCTCGCAGAGCTTTCGTCAGTTCTTATTCTGAAATCAGCATAACCTGCGCTGCGCAATTCGTTTTCTGCCGCCTCAAGTTTTTCAAGCAGAGCAGCCGTCAGTTTTACGCCCGTTTTGACTCTTGTGGCAAGACAGGAATATGACGATATATTCCACGTGGGCAGACCTGCTTTTTTTGAAAGACAGCGTATACGTTCCTTGGTCAACCCAGCTTCGCACAGCGGAGAATGTATTCCGAGTTCCCAAAGCGCCCTCATTCCTGGACGTTCGTCAAATCTGTCGTCTGCATTCGTACCGTCCGCAAGAACGGTACAGCCATCTTTCAACGAAGCATTCAGAATCAATGCCAGCATATTTCTTTTGCACAGATAACAGCGGTTTTCAGGATTAGACACAATTTCTTTGTCAGCAAGTATATCGGCTTCAAGCACAGTAAGAGACATTTTCAGAAGTTTGGCAATTTCTTCCGCGCTTTCAAGTTCAAAGGCAGGCTGAAAAGCAGTTTTGACAAAATACGGTTGTACATCAGCGCCGCATTTGCGTGCAACATACAACAGATAAGATGAATCTGTTCCTCCTGAATACGCTATTGCAGTTTTTTTGTTTTTGGCAAAAAATTCCTCAAGTTCCATATACTGCCTCCGGCAAAAAAAAAAAAGAAAGCACACAATCTCCCTTCAGGGGAAACCGCATACCTTCCTGATACGCAATATATCCGCAGACTTCCTGTCCGCACGCTTATTTTAACATTCAGACAAAGCTCTGTAAAGCTTGTTATGTCTTTTACTTTCCCTTATCAAACTTATCAAACGATCTTCGTATAAAAACAAAAACGGTCTTCCTGAGGAAGACCGTTGCGCTGCGCTTATTTTTAGAGAGCCGCTTTTGCTCTTTCAACGAGCTGTGCAAAAGCCTGACTGTCGTTAACTGCAAGTTCTGCAAGCATTTTGCGATTGACTGTGATGTTTGCTTTTTTAAGTCCGTTGATAAGTGAGCTGTAGGACATTCCGTTCGCGCGGGCTGCCGCGTTGACGCGCATAATCCAAAGCTTGCGGAAGTCGCGTTTTTTCTGTTTGCGTCCTGCGAACGACATTGTAAGTGCATGCAGGTAAGCTTCACGGGCGCGGCGGTATACGTTTTTCTTGCGTCCCCAAAAACCTTTGGTGATTGAATAAAGTTTTTTATGTTTATTGCGGCTTGCGCTTGATCCTCTTACTCTCATAGCTGGTCACTCCTTAATTTGTCTGTATGTTGTCCGGTCAGAACTTATGCGTACGGAAGTACTTTTTTGACGTGGGCTTTTGTTGCTGTCGTCAGTACGCCGAGCTGTTTAAGCGTACGAAGTCTCTTCGCGTTTTTGCATGAGAGCTTGTGCGCGTGTCCGCATTTCTTGTAGACAACTTTTCCGGTCGGTGTGATGTGGAAACGTTTCTTTGTTGCTGAATGGGTTTTCATTTTCGGCATTGCAAGTTCCTCCTTGATTATTGCACGCGGCAATTAATTTTCTGTATTTTCGGTTCCTGTTTCCTGTTCCGCTTCCCTGCGTTTTTCAGGCTTCGGTTTCTTGGGCATTTCCGAGGCGGAAAGCGGCGCAAGCATAAGTCTCATATAAGAGCCTTCCATGCGCGGCGGTGTTTCAACCTTGCCGCAGTCTTTGACTTCTTCAACAACTCTGTTGAGGACGTCCCTGCCTCTGTCAAGGAATGCCATTTCCCTTCCCCTGAAGAAGACAGATGCCTTGACGCGGTGCCCGGACTGCAGGAAACTTTTCAGGGCTTTCACCTTGAAATCGTAGTCGTGCTGGTCGATTTTCGGACGCATTTTAATCTCTTTAACAGCCTGTGTTTTCTGTTTTTTGCGTGCGTCTTTGTCTCTCTTCTGCTGTTGGAAACGGTATTTTCCGTAATTCAGTATGCGGCACACGGGCGGTTTGCCCTGAGGCGCTACTTCAACAAGATCAAGACCTGCTTCTTCTGCAAGCGCGAGAGCTTCAGCTGTCTTAACCACCCCGCGTTTGGAATTTTCCGCATCTATAAGCAGAACTTCAGGTACGGTGATTTCTTCGTTTACGCGCGGTTCTTCAATTTTGTTGGTCGCTATGAGCCTACACCTCCATAAAAATCGGCTTGGGGCAGATACGCACCAAGCCGTTAAAAACAGTGTTTCATGGCAAACCCGGCAACAGGATGAATCGCGGGGTGAGAGGTGCGGCCTCTGCTTAAACCATATTACTTTGTCATTTCCAAACACGGGGCATTATAGCACCCATTTCTGAATATTGCAAGC
>JAUNNW010000021.1 GCA_030531285.1 Synergistaceae bacterium
TTTGCACCGATAAGTCCGTAGAGAATTATACTGATGACAAATGCCGGTGTTGTTGTCCAAAGCATTGAACGGACGTGGTCGATAACGTCGACTTCAGCCGTTGCGGCTGCGAGAACCGTCGTGTCTGAAATCGGGCTGAGCTTGTCACCGAAGTATGAACCGGCGATGACGGCACCGGCGGTGACTGCCGGGGAAACTCCGAGACCGACCGCGATTCCCATAAACGCTACACCGAACGTTGCTGCTGAACCCCAGGAGGTACCCGTGAGCGTTGATGAGATGCAGGTTACGATGAATGTTGCAATTAGGAAGGTTTTCGGTGTAAGGAGTTTAAGACCGACAAAGATGATGTAAGGAATTGTACCTGATGACATCCAGACTGCGATCATAGGTCCGACCGTGAGAAGGATCATAATTGCGCCGGAAGCGCGTGCGACCATAGGCACAATGCCTCCGTCAAACATTTCGCCCCAGCCGAAACCATAACCGAAACAATAAACAACGGTTGTGAAAACGCCTATGAGCATAAGAAGAATTGCCGTGTCAAAATTGAAGACGAGTTTGCCGAGGATAATTATGGCAAGTATCGCAACGAAAATTGCCACGGACGAAGCGAGTGTTACTTCACGATGTTTCTTTGCTTCTGACATGCTGCTGCCCCCTTAATTAGGAATAGATGTTACATTGAGGTTGATTATAATGCATAACAGAGAAAAAGTATCGAAAATTCTCAAAATCAATATAGTTTTCTGAAATTTTCTGAAAATTTTGACGATACAGCAGCTATCCGCGATACAAATAAAATACGGCTGGCGAAGAAAATAAAAAAGGTTCTGCCGCACGGCAGAACCTTTTTATTTGTGAAATAACGGGATAAGATCTATTCTTCGGTTGCTTCGGCAACGGCACTGGCTTCTTCAATCATTTCGTCAAGCTCTTCCTGTGAAATTTCTTCTGCATCGCAGCAGCCGCACTCGCATTCGTCTTCAAGACCGTTGATAAGTCTGTAAAGAACAGCCGCAATTATTGCTCCGCAAAGCGGTGCGGCAATGAAGAGCCATACCTGTTTCAAAGCTTCTCCGCCGAGAACAAGCGCGGGGCCAAAGCTGCGCGCGGGGTTGACAGAGGTGCCTGTGAAAGGAATGCCTACAATGTGTACAAACGCGAGGGTAAGACCGATAACGATACCTGCAACAGCATCGTATTCCAAGTAATCGGTAACGCCGAGCACAGTGTAGACAAAAACAGCTGTGAGAAGCGTTTCAATCACAAAGGCACCGAGTGCGGTAATCCTTGTTGCCGAAAGCATTTCATATCCGTTTGCGCCAAGTCCGATGCGGTGGAAATCGGCGCCCTGCATTTGAAGTATGCCGAGATTTGAAAGTATAAAGGCAAGCAATCCGGCTGCAATGATGCCTCCGAGAAATTGAGCAATCCAATAGCCTATGAGTTGTTTCAGGTCAATTCTTTTGGTGAGGAAGCATCCAAGCGTTACCGCAGGATTGATATGGCAGCCCGAAACATCACCGATGACGTATGCCATTGCCACGATTGAAAGTCCGAATGCCACAGCAACGCCAAGCATTCCAAGTCCAAGCCCGTTGCTGATTACAGCCGCGGAGCATCCGAAGAAGGTGAGAACGAAAGTTCCGAAAAGTTCTGCCGCAAATTTTCTTGCGCACATCTTGCAAAATTTCATGTTGTACGTCTCCTTTGTTTGATGTAATTTTGCCAACGCAGAATATGATACCGCATTTTTTAATTTTTGCAATCTCTAAAAGACAACAAAAAACGGAGTCCGCATTCGGACTCCGTTTTCGCTGTGTTTGCTGATTAGTCGACGTTTTTGTCGCTGTTAATTGCCTGCATTCCTTCTTTAACGAGGAAGAACGCAAGAACTATGAGAACTGCGGACAGTACAACGAGGACATAGTTTGCCGCCGGTTTGACAAAACATTCTTCGTAAATGTTAATAACAAGCGCGAAGACCGACGTTGCAAGCATAAACCAGAACGGCAACGTGAGGAAACGCCCGCGTTTTTTGAGCCCGCGGATAACCCACGCCGCGATTGAAAGAAGGGCAATGGCTGCGACAAGCTGGTTTGAAGCGCCGAAGACCGGCCAAATAACCTGCCATACCGCAACTTCCATGCCGGCTGCGTTCGTCGCTTTCATGAAGACGAGAACGAGCGCAAAAACGATGGGAATAAACGTGGCGAACCATTTGTTCATCTTGCCGTCGCTGAGTTCCTGAATCTGGTAGCGGCAAAGTCTTGTCGCCGTGTCAAGCGATGTAAGAAGGAACGTGTTGATGGCGATATAGCCAAGGCGCGTACCCTTTGCGGGGTCAATGCCAACGATACCGGCAAATTTGCCAAAACCTGTGGCGAATGCGCCCATGCCTTTGAAATCGGCTCCTGCAGCCATAAGGCAGCCGGTAGCGATAACCGCAACCATACCTTCAAGAAGCATTGCGCCGTATCCAATGGGAACAGCGTCTTTTTCGTGCGCGATCTGTTTGCCCGTTGTACCCGAAGAAACGAGTGAGTGGAAGCCTGAAATTGCTCCGCAGGCAACCATCGTGAAGAGGCACGGCCAAAGTGCTTTGCTGGAGAAGCCGAGATATTTGACTTCAGAAGCAAATGCGGGGATCGTGCCAGTGTTGAGGCTTGATCCAAAGATCATACCTATTGCGCCGATTATAACCGCAAAATAGAGGAAGAAACTTGAAAGATAGTCGCGCGGCTGGAGAAGAATCCAAACCGGAAGTGTTGACGCGAAGAGAATGTAAAGAGCGAGCGCCCAGTTCCAGAATTTGATGTCTCTTGCGAAAACTGTGTTGACAAACGCCCAGTCTCCGCAGTTCCACGCGCAGAAAGCAACGATGGCGAGAGCCACCAGCGTAACTGCCTTGAAGTTGAGTTTGAACTGGTAGATGCAAAGCCCTGAGATAACAGCAAGCACAATGTAAAGAATACTTACGAACGCAACGCCGGGGTCAGCAACAAACGTTCCCGCCGTCATTGCCTGGAAAACGGCGACAACCAGAATAAGCGTGAGTATTGTGAACCAAAGGAAGAGCGTTTTGCCCGTTCTGCCGATCCATTTTTCGACAACAGTTCCGACAGAGTTGCCATCATGGCGAATTGAAGCTACGAGTGCGCCCATGTCATGAGGACCGCCGAAGAAAACGGAGCCTACCATGCACCAAACAATTGTCGGGAACCAGCCGAAAACGCTTGAAGCAAGGATGGGGCCTGTAATCGGGCCTGCGCCTGCGATTGATGAGAAATGGTGTCCCATAAGGACAGCCGGATGCGTCGGAACGTAGTCTATGTTGTCGTTAAGACGAACTGCCGGCGTGTCTTTGCTGTTGTCGAGTTCATAGACTCCAGCCATAAACGCGCCGTAGAACTTGTATCCGACGAGGAGCACTGCTGCGCAGATTACAAATATTACTGCGAACATGTGTGATACACCTCCAAAAGGATTTTGTATGTATGTCAGGGTTTTTTAACCAACCCTGGAACACCCGTAAAACTTACTGCCGTCAGCAGTCTGCCAAAAGCGTTTCTGTCTTCTGACTGTTGCCGTCAGCTGCATTCACAATGTATGCGAGGTCGCAGATTTCCTTTTCCGCTTCGGTTCCGAGAGTGTAGGTATAAAACTCAGCCCCGCCTTTAAGTCCCAACCAAAAAGTGCGCCGCCGCGAACTGTTTTTGCCATTGTTCTGAACAAACAACCACCGCTGCGTCATGAGCTCATGCTCAGGTTTTGCCTCGTGTTCAAGCCGCCTGACGTCATCTGATTCGTACTTTAAGACAACATAATCGTCAGCGAGATAACGCGCGACTTCGCCGAGCAAACCATCCTTGACTATCGTTACCCTGCGGTAAAAACCGCGGGCAGAGCCGTCTTCCCATGGCACGAAATCAAGACTTGACCATATTTCTTCGTTTTCCGCAAGTCGCGAAAAGTCCATCTCAACAACGCCCCCGCAGTCATCTAACGCCCGCTTGTGGTAAAATGTACAAGCGTAGGATATTTTATACCAGAAATTTGAAATTTTACAACACATTTTTTTAAATTTTTCAAAAAAAATTATTCGAAAACAGCATTGCAAGTTTAACTGAGTTTTATCTTTCAAAGACGCCTTTTTTCAGCAGCTGTTTGTTTTTCATGCAGAGCTTGCCATTTGCTATAACGTCGTTGACTCTGTTTTCTTTGTCAAAGAGCACTATATCCGCATCGTAGCCCTCTTCAATACGGCCTTTGCGGAAGAAACAGAGATGTTCCGCTATATTTGTTGAGCATACTCTTACTGCATTTTCAGCTGAAATTCCGCGCTGAAGCATAAGCGCAAATTCTTCGGGCAGCGATTCCACGGGTGCAATGAGCGGGCGTTTTTTCCCCGTAACGGGATCAATTTCCGTGAGCACGCCGTTACCGTCAGTACTTACGGTAATCCGCCTGATGTCCGCTCCTTGTGAAAGCATCCAGAGAACCGCTTCGGAAGCGTCAACAGCGCCTTCAAAAGCGTAGCGTTCAGCAACTCCCGTGCTGAAATCAACGTATCCGCCGCATTTTACGAACCCGACACACTCTTCAAGCACGGAACGCGCTCTGTTTAGGTGTGTCGGTACAAACTGGGACAGGGGAATATCAGACATTTCCGCAACCTCAAGCAGTGGTTTCAGCCTGTTATGACCTCCTCCGATGTGAACCATAATAACGCCGCATTTTCCGCCGATAATTCCGCCGACGCGTGCTGATGACGAAACTTCGCGGAGCCTTTCAAGGCTGATGTGCGGCGAGCGGTGGTCGGAGCAGGCGAGCTTAAGCCCGATAACCTTGTCAATGAGAACTATGTCGCTCATAATGTCACTTGTAAACAAAGGTCCCGGAACCTGATATGAACCTGTATAGATATAGGTAGAGATACCTTCTTCTTCGAGTGCGCGCGCTTTCATAAGCAGCTCCCTAACCGAACGGGCGCAGCCGTCTGTTCCGAGCAGACCTACGGCAGTTGTAATGCCCGCCGTTATGAAAGAGGAAAGCTGAAGCGGAGGTGTTCTGTAAACGGGACCGCCTTCACCGCCGGCACCGTTGAAATGTACGTGCTGGTCAATAAAACCCGGTGCTGTCATTCGTCCTTCAGCGTCCAGTTCAGTAACTTCAAAACAGGCTGAACGCAGAGCTTCGGCAGAGATGCCGTCTGCTATCTGCTCTATTCTGCCGTTTAAGAGAAGAATATCTTTTTTCCCTAGAGGAACAGGAGAATAAACGTCAGCGTTTTTAATAAGCAGAGCTTTCATAGGACCACCCCGTGAATAAGAAGTTTATGCTTAATATGATAGGATTTTAGCACAAAAACAGCGGGAAATATAATTTTGTTTTCCGCTACTTAAAATTTCAAAGATTAATTTGTTTTCAGGAATAATTCTTTCGCTTCTTCGTTTGTTACTGTGTTGCCAAGCGCCCACATAAGCTTTGTGACAACGGCTTCAAGCGTCATTTTGTCTGCCGACAGCGCACCCAACTTCTGCGCCAAAACGCCTGTGTCGTAAATGTCAAGATGAGTTCCGTCATAGATGCACTGGGTAATGCAGACGACTATAACGCCAGCCTTGAGCGCTCTTTCAAGCGCTGGAAGCAGACTGCTCTCCCTGTTAGGGACTCCGCCTGCGCCAAATCCCTCTATCACGATTGCCCTGTAACCTGCCTGAACGGCAAAATCCAGCACTTGTTCGCTTGTGCCAGGGACAAGCTTATAAACGAAAACTCTTTCGTCTGTCGCTGTTCTGGGGTTAAATGCCGGCAGTTTTTTCTCCGGTGCCGCCCACTGAAATCCGTCGCGTGTTATGAGGGCTGCGCACGGAGTATTGACGCTGACAAACGCCTCAAATTGCTGCGTGTGAAGCTTTTTTGCACAGCTTCCGTCTATAACACTGCCGCCGAAAACGAGATATACGCCCGCGCGGCTGCCGGAGGCGAGCTTGAAAGCGTTAAACAGATTGCGTTTGCCGTCAGTCATAGGGTCTTCTATCGGAAGCTGCGCGCCCGTAACCGCCACCGGTTTGCGGATTCCCTCAAGCATCCAGCAGAGGGCGGAAGCCGTGTACGCCATAGTGTCTGTGCCGTGGGAAATTACAAAACCGTCATAGTTTTCGTACCCTTCAACTACGGCGTCCGCAATTTCAGTCCAGTGGTGCGGCTGTATATTGCTGCTGTCGAGACTGAGCAGTTCACGGTATTCAATTTCGCATATTCCTTCAAGTTTCGGAATAAGCCGTATCATGGAGGCGCCGTCAACAGCCGGTACAAGCCCGTTTTTGCTCTGTTCCGAAGCTATTGTTCCTCCCGTTGAGATCAGAAGTATTTTTTTCATGACACGGACACCTCACCTTTTTGACGCAAGCCCTTTGACTTCTCAGAAGATTATTTCAGCGTAATTTTTGACTTCATCTTTCGTAACATGCGGAATTTCAATACATTGCATAACGGTGCGGACTTTTGAAGCGTTTTAAAACAAACGGCAGGCGAACGCGTACGCCAGCCTGCCGTTTGATATATTCTATTCGAGTCCGATGATAACTGCAATCTGCAGCATAATCATCTGGAGAAGGTAGAGTATTCCGCAGAGAGGAATAAACCATTTGAGCCATTTCTCGTAGGGAATACCAGCAATGCCGCAGATAATGACGCAGCCGCCCGTCGGCCAGAGAAGGTTGCTGAGACCATCGCCGAACTGGAACGCAATGCATGCCACCTGGCGTGAAAGACCGAGATTGTCGGCAAGCGGCGCCATAATCGGCATTGTAACTGCCGCCTGTCCCGAACCTGAGGAGACGGGGAAGTTGATAAGTGTCTGAACAAAGAGCATCAGCTGTGCGGACACCCAGTGCGGCGCGCCCCTGAGCAGATTGGTGAGGGCGTAAATTATGGTGTCGATAATTTTTGCGTCCTGCATGACGACCATAATGCCTTTTGCCAAACCGGTAAGCATTGCTCCCCAAAGTATCGTCTTTGCGCTGGCGGTGAACACATCGCAGTATTTGTTCGGACTCCAGCCCATAATTGCCGCGGCGACGATTGACATAATTGTGAACAGTCCGCAGAGTTCCGGATAATCCCAGCCCTTTTCCATAAGGCCGTACATAAGAATGAAGAGCGTTACGACAAGGTCGAGAAGGACAAGCGCTGTTCTGCCGTCGAACTTGTATTCGTCAAGCGCGTCGCTTGTGAACGCATGAGGCGATTCAAGGCCGTAGACCGGAGATATTGTCGGGTCCTTGCGGTATTTGATGCCGTACCAAATGAGATACGCTGCCGAAGCTGCCATGAAAACTACGAAGCAGACAATGCGGAACGGCGTCGCCGAGTAGAGAGGCAGACCGGAAATCGACTGGGCGATTGCAACCGTGTACGGATTGAGAGTTGCTGCCATAAAGCCGATATATTCGCCGAGCGCAAGGATGGCGAAACCGAACATCGCGTCGTAGCCTAGCGCAATCCCGAGACCGACAATAAGCGGATAGAAACCGTAAAATTCCGAAAGCATACCGAACGCTGAACCGCCTATTCCAAAAAGAACCATAAGAATAGGAACTATCCAAAGCGATTTGCTGCCGAATTTTTTGAGGACAGAGCCGATGCCTGCGTGGAAAGCGCCGGTCTTTACCATGACTCCGAAAGTGCCGGAGCAGAAAACCATAACGAAGAAAATTCCGGCTGCGTCAACGCATCCGCGGTACAGTGCGCCGAACGTTGCAAGAAATCCTGTCGTCTTGACGCCTTCCGCCGTTTTCGCGATAAACTTGAAAGTGCCGTCAATTGCTACGCTGCGCATTTTGCCGTTGACGTCAATCTTCTGATACTCGTAGCTGCCCGACGGAACGATCCAGCTGAGCAAAGCGGTTATAGCGATCATAACCGCTATAATGATCCAGGTGTTCGGAAATTCAAATTTCTTCTTTGCCTGTTCTGCCATTTGTTACTCCCCCTTAAGATTTAACTGCAAGCTTTAAGCAATAAGCCTCAAGCGTAAGCGCCTACAAAAACGACCGATGCAGAAGCATAGGCCGTTAATTTCAAACTCTGCGCACAGCGCAAAATCAATTAATCCATAGCTCTCCGCAAAAGCGACAGTCACACGAATCTTATTCGTATGCCCGGGCGGATCTCGCAAACTTCCGCCTTCGGCAGCGGCCCCTTTCGCAACGGCAACGGTTTTGCGGCACCTTTCGCACCGAGGCTACTCTTGACAGCTGCTCCTCTATATTTTAATTGCAATATTTAATTTCTAAGATTATATCACTGTTCAGCAGTCAGTACAATCCATATTTAAAAAACGTTTTACAACGGTAACAGGCTCACAGACTCACAAATTATTCGAAATACGCCTTAGCCTTGAGTTCTCCGTCAAGGAGCATACAGCTGCCGTTTGCGAAAAGCGTTTTCAGCTCCAGTCCGCTGTCCAGAAGCTGTATGTCAGCGTCGCTTCCCGCTGCAAGGCAGCCCTTCTTCGGGTACATGTTCAGCGCTTTTGCGACGTTTGCGGTTGAAGGAATGACCGCCTTTTCGAACGGCACATACTTTGTCATGGCTTTAACCGTTTCGTGAAGTGAACTGATTTTGCCTGCGTCTATGCCGATCATTTCTTTCCTGTCATTCCATACAGGCATGCTTCCGTTGCTGTCAGTACTGAGAGAAAGCTTGCCTTCCGGAGCTTCTTCAAGAGCCTGCGCGGTCTGTTTCGCTCTGCCTTCAATATCATTCGGATCGCAGGTGAAATCTATAAAGCCGCCGCGCTGTGCCCAGCGCATCGCGTCCTCATATTTCGGCGCAAGATGAGTCGGGCGGAAAGTTGTTACAGGAATATCCGTTTCGTCAACTATCTCAAACAGCATATCGAGCTTCGATTTGCCGCTGCCGGTATGCAGATGAACTATTCCGGGCTTTCCTGCCAGAAGTCCTGCCACGCGGGCATCGGAAGCCAGCTTTATAAGTGATTCTTTTGACATATTCGCGCTTCTGTGGTCGCAGATAGCGATTTTTACGCCGATTATAACATCCACAAACACTATATCGTCAAGCACGGAGCCTGTAAGCGTCGGGCTTGGGTAATTGTAATTTCCTGTGAGGCAGAACGCGGTAAGACCGTATTCGTTAAGCGCCTTCGTTTTTGCGACGAGATTTTTCACGCTGCGGGTTGTGCCGTCTGTTCCGAGGACACCGACAATGCTCGTGACGCCCGCATATACCGGATCGCTGAACTTAAGCGGCGGAACCTGTGTAATGAAACTTCCTTCGCCGCCTCCGCCGGTGACGTGAACGTGCTGGTCTATATATCCGGGTATTGCAAAATTACCGCATCCGTCAAACGTTTCAAGTCCCGGATATGCCAAAGTTATTGAATCCTCGACAGCCTCAATTCTTTTGCCGGCAATCAGAATGTCGCTTTTTTTCCACTGTCCGTCACGGTAAATTTGGACGTTTTTTATGAGTTTTAAAAGCATTTTACCATCTCCCGTCTTCTGCCGTGCCTCTGCACCGGCAAAAAATTCAATGCCGTTTCTAAAAAACGGTATTTGATATTATAATACTTTGCGGGAATTTTTAACACACAAACGTTTTGGACGGAGGAGAAAAATGCAGACAGTCAGAATCGCAACCTTTAATGTTAATTCGGTGCGCAGCCGTATGCCGGTACTTCAGAAATGGCTGTCGGAAGAAACTGCGCCGGATATAGTGTGCTTTCAGGAAACGAAATGCAGGGACGAAGAATTTCCTGCCGCGGAATTTGAAGCGCTTGGCTACGTGTGCAATTTCAGGGGAATGAAATCCTACAACGGAGTTGCCGTTATTTCGCGGACGCAGCCTGACGAAGTCAGCTTCGGGCTTGGGGACGAGCCTGAGGAGGGCAGGGAGGAATCCGAGAACGCAAGAGTAATACGCGTGAGGTTCGGCGATTTCAACCTTGTGAACAGCTACGTGCCGCAGGGCAAAGAAATAACGCACCCTGACTATCCTTACAAACTTTGTTTCTTCAAACGCATAAAAAAAATGTTTGAAACAAACTACACCCCGCAGGACAAACTGCTTTGGGTCGGCGACCTAAACGTGGCAAGAACACCCGCTGATATTGCCAACCCTAAAGGAAAAGAAAATCACGTATGCTTTGCGCAGCCGGTGCGCGACGCGCTCTCTGACGTAATGGACTGGGGACTGACAGACATCTTCAGACTGCACCGCCCGGGCGGAGGAGAATTTACCTTTTGGGATTACAGGGTCAAAAATTCGCTTGAACGCAACATAGGCTGGAGAATAGACCATTTGCTTGCCACAAAAAGCGTTGCGGAAAACAGTACTCAGGTCATTGTAGAGCGCAGGCTCCGCGCGGAAGAAAAACCGTCCGACCACACGGCGGTCGTTGCCGAATTTAAGCTTTAATTGCACACAATTCATTTTGCAGTAGCATGAAATATATAAAAAATCACCGGATATCCGGTGATTTTTTATTTGTCTGTTTAAAATTAACGTTACTGTTTCGCGGATAATTTTTTGTTCAGGAATTTTACTACCTGTCCGACACAGCAGGCTGAAAGCACCGTCCCTTCGCGTATAACGATGTTGCCTCCGGTGAATGACGAAAAACCGCCGAGGAATATCAGCTGTATAAGCAGGGCGAGCGTTATGAGGCTGACATCGACCGCTGTTTTGCAGTCGCCGAACACCTTTCCCGTAGTTGTTGAAATCGCCAGGGCAAGACCTTCCGCGGGCATCGGCACAAGTTTCGGTTTAAGGTATGTGTAGACGCCGATTCCGATTATCACTATGCTTGCCGCGAGATAGACAAAACGCACAGCGTAGCTGCCCGGCTTCGGAAATCCCGCGAGCAGATGACCGAAAGCGTTAGGGTCTATTCCGACAAGGTCAACCATAAAGCCAAAGACTATAGCGAGCGGAATTCCGAGTACGTTCATAAAGTTAAAGTTTTTGCGCAGCACGATAAACTGCGCCGCGACGAGCAGGCAGTAAATAACCATTACCATTTTCCCGAGGCTGAAGCCGAATACAACTTCAAGCGCGCGCGGAACGGAGCTTACCGGTGATATACCGAGTCCGGAAAGTTTGGAAACATTGATGCCAACTGCTATTATGAGCAGTCCGATTACGTAGGTTGTCAGTCTTTTCAGCATAATGTGTTCTCCCCAAAGTAGTCTATTTTCATTGCGCGTTTTACATCTGAAAGCGTTTCTGATGCAGTTTCGCGTGCTTTGTCGCTGCCTTTTTTGAGCATTGTATATATTTCGCCCATGTCTTTTGCGAATTCTTTTCTGCGTTCGCGTATGGGAGTGAGTTCCTCGTTGAGTATTTCGTTGAGGAAACGTTTGACTTTCATATCGCCGAGCCCGCCTCTTGTGTAGTGCGACTTGAGTTCGTCAAGGTTTGGATATTCCGGCAGATAGCGCTCAAAATGCTCCGGTTTGCAAAAAGCGTCAAGATAAATGAAACAGGTGTTTCCTTCAAGATGCCCGGGGTCGGACACTTTGAGATGAAGCGGGTCGGTGTACATTGACATTACCTTTTGTTTAATGTCGTCAGCCTCGTCTGCAAGGTATATGCAGTTGCCGAGAGACTTGCTCATCTTGGCTTTACCGTCCGTGCCGGGAAGTCTCAGGCAGGCTGACTGCGACGGAAGCAGAATGTCGGGCTCAACAAGAACCGGCGCGTAGATTTCGTTAAATTTGCGGACGATTTCGCGCGTTTGTTCGATCATAGGTTTCTGATCTTCGCCCGCAGGCACCGTTGTTGCCTTAAATGCCGTGATGTCCGCCGCCTGACTGATTGGATAGGTGAAGAAGCCTACCGGAATGTTTGCCTCAAAATTTCGCATCTGAATTTCAGCTTTGACTGTCGGATTGCGCTGCACGCGCGCCACCGTTACGAGGTTCATGTAGTAGAAAGCAAGTTCGGTGAGCTCGGAAATCTGCGACTGAATAAAGATGGTTGATTTGCCGGGGTCAAGACCGACTGCAAGATAATCAAGAGCAACTTCGCCGATGCTGGCGCGAATCTTGTCCGGATTGTCAAAATTGTCTGTCAGTGCCTGAGCGTCGGCAAGAAATACGAAAATTTTGTCGTAAAGCCCTGAATTTTGAAGCCTGACGCGTTCCCTGAGAGAGCCTACATAGTGTCCTATGTGGAGCTTCCCTGTCGGGCGGTCGCCGGTAAGTATTATTTTGTTCATTCAAGCCGCCTCCCTGCGGTATGTTTTGTTTGACGGCGTTTATTTTATATCTTATTTTGAATTATGGCAAAGGCGCGGAAGAATTTTGAGTGAATTTATGAATATCATTTCAAATAATGATGCCGGAAAACACAGCCGTATTTTAAATGTGCCGTTAAGGCTGCGCAGGCATTGTTTTACGTGGCGATGTTTGTTTCGGAAATAAAAAACTGTCAATGAAAATCGTGAGGCAGGAAATTGACCTATTCTGATGTTTGGGCAGAAAAGAAGCCGGTTCCGCAAAAGCGGAACCGGCGTATCTGATTTAATTTTTTTTCTCTGATGCGGTGAAACTGAGCAAACGTCTGACCTCGTCAACGCTTCTGCCTGAACGTTCAGCAAGAAGCCTGTAACCGAAACTGCCGTGTCCCGTAAATTTTGAAATGTTTTTTGAGTCTTCCGTCCACGGTCCGTCCTGCGAGGTTTTCAAAAGGCGGAGTACTGCCGCGTCTGCCATTATCAGTTCGCCGAGTGCAGGATGATGCGGACCTCCGGCAACTGACCGCGCAAGGCTGTCTGTTTCCTGCAGTCCGACGCGTATTACGTTGAAATTAAGTCCCTCCGCTGCTGCAAGCAGCCGTCCGCCCCATTCTACCGCCTGTTCAACAGACAGAGGCGTATATCGTCCGTCAGCAAACATTTCCGCAAGTTCCGTGCCTTCAATTACAAGACAGGGATATATTCTTAAATCCCATACGCCGGAGCCTTTAATTTCGGCAAGCCGTTTCAGGTCGTCAAGAGAGCTTTCAACAGTCTGTGAAGGCAGACCGATCATAAGCTGTACGCCGAGAGGAAATCCCTTTTCAGCCGCTCTTTTGACGCTTGCAAGCAATTCGTTGGGGTTCAGGTCTCTTTTGCAGGCGCGAAGCACTGTTGCGTCAAGCGACTGGATACCGAGTTCAATACGGCTGACGGGATAATTTTTCAGCAGAAGGCAGATGTTTTCGCTGTCAAGGTCGTTTGGATAGGTTGAGAAACGAATCGTGCTGCCTTTTGGCGCGGCTTCCGCTGCCGCGTTGAGATAGCCTCTGATTGTTTCGTACGGGAAACGCAGAAAGGAACCGCCGAAAAAACATACCTCGCGCGGTTCATCAAGCTCTGCAAGCGCGGAACGCACAAAAGCGGCGTCGGGAATTTTATCCGCGCCT
>JAUNNW010000022.1 GCA_030531285.1 Synergistaceae bacterium
TTTTTCCCGTCTTTTTCCTGTTTCCCCTCTTGACTTATCATAGATAGTCTGCGCTGCACTTCGTGCCCGCAGCAAGACAGGGATAAGAGCCGCAGGAAGACGGGGATTTTTTTCCGGCTTTTTTCGCGTGACAATGTCCGCGGCGTTGGTAAAATTTTCCGTTTTTTGTATTTATTATAGTAGAGGGGTGAGAAGGATAAGGTCTTAAACGCTGCCGGCGTTATGTGCAGTACAATGACCTTTTCCGGCAAAATCTTTCTGAAACGGCTGCAAGACCTGCCGAGGTCTGTTTCTCAGCCGTTTCTCGGCAGACAGATTTTGTTAAATCATTTCTCACGCATTACGTGATGCGCTCACCTTTGGTGGTAAGCCCGCTGCCCATACGGCTGCAGGGTTTAAGCACTTCGGTAACGTTCTCCGGCGGAGTTCGGGCTTAAGCTCTTATACGCGAGGCCTCTGTGACCAAGGGTGTGGGCAGGGAAAGCAAGAGCCCTGCGGCTTCGGAGGAAAATGAACGGTGCTCCCAGTAAGAAGTAATCCGAAGTGTAACAAAAAAAACAACAGGGGCAGATTGCCGAAACACAAGTTTCGGCAGTCAAGCCCGCTGTTGAGTGTACCCGAAATTATTTTCGGGCAAATTAAAAAACGGCTTGGGATTTTTTAAAATTTTCCCAAGCCGTTTTTTTACCATTTGTTGAAATGCACTCTTGCCTCGTTTATTTCTCCGTGAGGCTCTTTTTCTTCGTCAGGATATCCGATTGCGGCAATGCCGACTATGCGTATTTCAGACGGAACTTCAAGGATTTCGCGGACTTTGTTTTCCCTGTCTTCGCGGGCAAGTATTCCGAGCCATACTGAGCCAAGTCCCAATGATTTTGCGGCAACAAGTATATTTTCTATTGCCGCCGAGGCATCTTCTTCCCAAAGAACAAGTTCTTCGGCGCCCCGCTTTGTTTCGGAACAGACCGCTATGCAGAGCGGCGCCTGATACAGCATTTTTCCGTATTGCAGATTATCTGCAAGCGTATCCAGTATTTTTCTGTCTTCTACAACAACAAAATCAGTACCTCGCTGGTTTTTTGCAGACGGGGCGGCAAAAGCCGCTTTAAGCAGCAGTTTTTTGCAGTCTTCCGAAACGGCTTTGTCAGTAAATTTGCGAATGCTTCTGCGTCCGAGTATTGAGTTTAATGTTTCGTTCATTTATTATACCTCCGTTTTATGCCGGCACGATTACTCTGCCGCTTATTGGTGAAGACAGCGCGATTGAGGTCGTGGATATGCCGCAGTCGGCAAATTTTGTAACTATGCTTTCAAGGTCTGACACAGAGGCTACAACAACTTTAAGCATTACTCCGTCGCTGCCCGTCAAATGATGACACTCAAGCACTTCCGGCAGCGTTTGCGCTATGTCGTCTGCTTTTGCAAGATATGCAGCGGACGAATTAAGGCGTATGAACGCCATAATTGAGTATCCAACCTTTAAAGGATTTACAACAGCGCTGTAACCTGTGATAATTCCCGCCCTTTCAAGTTTTCTCACTCTGTCTGCGACAGCGGGAGAAGAAAGTCCCGTTCTGCGCGCAAGTTCATTAAAAGAAATCCTTGCGTCTTCCTGCAAAATTTTGACTATTTCTCTTCCTTTTTCGTCTAACAGTCTGCTGTTGTTCAAGCTAAACACCTTCCTTGTTTTTTAGCATTCTCTGGATATATTTTAATTGAATGCTTTAAAATTGAAAAGTATTTTTAGAGTTTATGTTAAAAAAGCACGGAATGCAATGAAACAAAAGAGAGCCCGCTGACAAAAACACCCCGCAAAGCAGGGTGTTTTCATAATGCCGTATTGCGTTATTTTTTCAGTTCGGCAATAACGTCCTGGGTAATATCCGTACCACCGTACATAACGGTCGCTGCCGCATGCACCATGCCAAGTTTTTTCGCTTTGGCCACTTTAGCGATTGCGGCGCGAACATCGCTGAGGATGGGGCTCATAAGTTTCTGTTCTTCCTGCACAAGCTGCTGCTGTGCTTCCTGTGCAAGCTGCTGCTGTTTGGTCTTGTCTTTTTCAGCGCGGATTGCCGTTTCCTTCTGCTGTGCAAGTGTTGCAAGCTGCTGACGTGCCTGTACAAATTTCGGATAGTTCGCAAGAACCGCGTCCGCATTAACAAGACCGTCTGCGGCAAATGCCGCCCCTGCGCCGAACACCGCAAAAATTGCCGCAAGTATAAATACTGCCTTTTTCACTATGTAACGCCTCCTTTCAGATATTTATCTCCTAACACACTGACATTCTAACCTTAAATCGCATGAAATGCAATCCGGTAAAATTACTGATTTATTCCCAGTTGTTAATATCTCTGGCGTTTCCTTCTCCGCCTTCGGCGCCGTCAGAGCCGTAAGATATTATGTCAAAATCTCCGTGCTGCCCGGGGCAGATGTAGATAAATTCTCTTCCCCACGCGTCTTTGGGAACTTTTTTCATATAGCCGCCCTGCTTGTAGTTCATGGCTTCGGGAGGCAGTGCCGGAGCTTTTACGAGAGCCGCAAGTCCCTGCTCTGTTGTGGGGAAAAAGCCGTTGTCAAGCTGGAAAAGCCCAAGTACTTGCTCAAGCTGCGAAATCTGAATTTTTGTCGTTTTAATTTTCGCTTCGTCGCTCTGACCGATCAAACGAGGTCCCACAAGCGCCGAAAGCATACCGATAATTACAACGACAATCATGATTTCAATTAACGTAAAACCGCTGTGTCTTTTCATTCTGCAACCTCCGTTATATTTAAAAAATCAGTACAACACACACTTAACCGGATAAACTTGGTTGTCCTCCTTACATTCCTGCCAACGATGACAAATCAAATATCGGCAGCAACACCGCTATAACCACAAAGCCGACCAAAACACCCATTACAAGAATTATAGCAGGTTCTGCCAGCGCAGCCCAGCGTTCCATTGAATTTTTTGCGTATTCCCAGCAGCTTGCGCCGAGTCTGATTAAACTGTCCGGCAAATCCGCGCCCGATTCTCCTACGCGAACGACAGTTACAAGTTCTTCGGGGAAGCTGCCTTCTTTTTCAAGTCCCTGCGAAAATCGGTAACCTTGCTTTATTTGTTCCGCCACATTTTCCAGCCGCCCTTTGACAGCATCAAGCGGAGCCGTAAGTTGCAGCGCGGTTACAAGCGGTATGCCTGCTTTTGTCAACGTTCCTGTCTGAGAAAATATCATCGCAAACGCAAGATTGTTTTTTATGTCTTTAAAGAACGGCAACGATATTTTTTTATCGTGTTTCCAAAACCAATATCCGGCAAGCAATGCCGCGGCAAGTACAGGAAGGACTGCCATCCTCACGGCACGAGACAGCGCAATCAAAAGTTTCGTTATAAAAGGCAGTTCTGCCCCTGACTGCACCACAATTTCCGTAAGTTTAGGAACAACAAAAGAGAGCAGAAAAATCACTACTCCAAGCCCGACAAACAGCATAAGCAGCGGATAGGTGAGCGATGATTTTATTTTTCTGCGCAGAGATATTTCGTTAGCAAACAACTCAGAGGCCCGCTCCAGCAGTTCGGCAAGCGATGCCGATTTTTCGCCGCTTTCAACCATTCCCACAAGGCTGTCTCTAAATACGCCGAGTTCCTGCATTGAAGCAGCCAATGATTTTCCTCCTTCAACAGATTCGCGGAGCTTAATATAAACGGGCTTTAGCGTTTTATCCCGTGTCTGTTTTTGAAGCAATCCAAGTATTTCAGTAAGCGGAAGTCCGCTGCGCATAAAGGAGCATACCGTGGCGCAGAAAAGCTGCTGTTCAGGGAGAGTAAGCCTGCGTTTCTTTTTGTTGAAAAAGTTTTTTTTCGCCGCCGTTTCCTCTTTGACGGATATTACAATGCTATTTTGCGCGGCAAATTCCCTGAGCAGTTCGTTTTCGCCCGATGCTTCGCGGTGCAGAACTTTTCTTTCGCCTTTTTCGGTATATATTTCAGCTTTATAGAACGGCAAACCTTATGCCTCCCCAACTACGCGGAGCATTTCTTCCTGTGTCGTCTCTCCGTTTTTGACAGCCTCTATACCCAACTCAAAGAGCGTACGGAATCCTTGCGTGCGCGCAATCTTACGAAGCTCTCCGGCAGCTGCCCCGCGGGCAATGGCTTCGCGGATTTCCGGTGTTATGTTAAACTGTTCATACAGCCCGATACGTCCATGGTAGCCGGTATAAGCGCATCTATCGCAGCCACGCCCTCGTTTTGCCTTTGTTATTCCTGCTTCTCTGACAATTCCCCATGTTTCTGTTTCTTCCGCGCAATACGGACACACGCGGCGAACAAGCCTCTGCGCCACTACGGCGAGCAAAGATCCTGCGGCAAGATACGGCTCAATACCCATGTCAGTCAGCCGCGTGACTGCGGAAACAGAATCGTTCGTGTGCAACGTTGAAAGAACGAGGTGCCCAGTGAGTGATGACTGTATTCCTATATGCGCCGTTTCAAAATCGCGCATTTCGCCTATCATGATTATGTCAGGGTCTTGGCGGAGTATGGAGCGGAGTGTGGCGGCAAATGTCAGCCCTGCCTTTTCGTTGACCTGAACCTGCCCAACACCAGGAAGATCATATTCTATCGGGTCTTCTACCGTAATTATATTTACCTCAGGCCGCGCCAGCGCCTGCAAAATTGCGTAAAGAGAAGTGCTTTTCCCGCTTCCGGTAGGCCCCGTAAAGAGTATCATTCCGTTAGGGCGGCGTATAATTTTTTCCAGTTCTGCTCTTTCTCGCGGCTTCATTCCCAAATCTTCAAGCGTCAGAAGCCCCCTAGCCTTGTCAAGCAAGCGCAGGACAAGCCTTTCGCCGTGCTGCGTCGGCAACGAACTTACGCGTATGTCAACCATGCGCTCTCCCGCTGATATTCCTATTCGTCCGTCCTGCGGCACAAAACGTTCTGCAATGTCCATACCTGCCATAACCTTGATACGGCTGGTGAACGGAGCCTGATGTCCTTTGGACAGCGTATATTTGTCATGCAACACCCCGTCAGTGCGGTAACGCACCACAAGTTTATCTTCATAAGGCTCAGCATGTATATCCGTGGCGCGCTCCTTAAGCGCTTCCATTAGGATTCCGTTCACAAGGCGCACAACAGGCGCGTCAACGGCATCGCTCATAACCTCTTGGCGAACAAGCGCTGAAAGGTCTTCAACCTCCTCAATTTCATTCAGCGTTGAGTCAGCAACGCCGCTTTTAAGGTCGTACAATTCTTCCGTAAGTTTCTGCAATTCATCTTCCGAAACATACTCCGGCTTTACGGAGCATCCTGCAGCAGAGGCAAAAATCTGCGCAGAAACAAGAGCTGACACATTTGCAAGGGCAACAGTCAACCGGCCGCCGTTTTTTTCAAGCGGCAGAAACCCTCCGTCGCGGAGAGCGTCAAGGCTTACTCCGTCCGGTATCAGTTCAAGTATTTTTTCAGCCTGAACGTTTTTGCCCATTATATTACTCTTCCGTTTCCTCGGCTTTTTGCTCTTTCTGTTTCTTTTCTTTTTCTGCTTTGGCAGCCTTTTCCTCTTCCGTCAGGGGATTAAGCAACGGGGTTTCAACTTCGCGCTTCGACGTTGCTTTCTCGAAGTCTTTGCTGTTTTTCCTTAACTGTTCAAATTCCGCAGGACTTAAACTGTTTCTGCGATTGACAATATCGTCCGTAATGCGGGTGGCATCGCCCGGAGTCTGGAGAATTTCAGGCGTCAAAAAGACCATGAGATCTATTTTTTCGCGTTCCTTGTCAGTGCTTTTGAAAAGATTGCCGATAAGCGGAATGTACGAGAAAAACGGCACTCTGCTGCGCATTACCTTTTCAGTTTCTTTTATCATGCCGCCGAGAACTATTGTCTGCCCGTTCGCGGCAAGAACGTTTGTTTTGATTTCGCGTTTTGACGTAATCGGCGTATTTGAAGCCGTCGTCGTCAGAAGTTCTTCCGTACTCTGCTGAATGTCAAGCGCCACAAGGTCTCCGCTGCGTATGTGCGGCGTAAGAGTGAGAATAAGCCCTACGTCTTTGTAATCGTAACTGTTCGTCACGGAAGTTGTGTTAGTTTTGTCCGTAAGACTTCCCTTAAGCTGCGGAATAACCTGACCAACCTGAAGATGACTTTCGAGGTTGTCTGTGCACATAATCTGCGGCATGGAAAGAACGTTTATCGCATCGTATTTGTTCAGCAGTTTGACGTAGGCGTAAATAAGTCCTGCGCCGTCAGTATTTGTAGTGGTGTAGCCGCCAGAAGCCGTATCGTGATACTCCTCACGTGTTACCATTTTTTCGTAAAGCGACATAATTTCGTTGGGAACGGAGGTGTTGCCAAGTTGTACGTTGGCGGCGCCCACAACGTCGCCAATCATTTTTCCGCCCCATGCCGCCCAGTCAATACCTGCGCCTTTAAGTTTTGTGAGGTTGACTTCGGCAATAAGCCCTCGCAGAAGCACTTGGCGCGGACGCACGTCAAGTTGTTTGAGAATGGATTTAAGAGAGTCAAATTCTTCCTGAGAAGCAGTAAAAACAAGCGTGTTCGTCGGAAGGTCTGGAACAACCGTTGCGCGCCCTGAAGATGCTGAAGCTGTAGTATCTCCGCTTGCTGCTTTTGCGGAAGCAAGCCCTGAAAGTATTTTTGTCAGCTGTTCGGCAACAGTCTTCGCATCCGCGTTCTGCAGTTTGTAGACGTGATAATTCTGCGCCCGTGAAGGCACATCAAGCTGTTTCAGTACACGCGCTGTTTCGCGCTGCGCCTGAGCTCCGCCTATTACAGACAGCTGCTTGGTGCGCGCATCACCCACAGCCACAATGCCGGCAAGTTTTGAGGTCATATCCTTGCCCATAGCGTTAAAAATCGTTTCCAGCGATTTTGCGCCGGCGTGCTTCAACTGATACACCTTTATGCTACGCACAGAATCCTGACTGTCTATGGAACGTATTATTTTTGTTGCCTTGTTCAGCAGCGTCTGCTTCCCTGTAATAACCACCGATGCACCGCTTCCGGCAGAGGAAGCGTTAAGCCCCGGCAACGATGCTTTGAGAGGCGCTGTAACAAAATCAGCCTTAACGTATTTCAAAGGAACTACTTGAACTGCTACGGCTTCACCAGGCTCCACGCTATAATCGCCGGAATACACTTCGCTGCTTGTGCTTGGGCCTGCGCTCAACGGCACAACTTTCGTAAAACCGCCCATATCCTGAATGGCAAGATTGTTCATTTCAAGCACGGAAAGCATAACCTGCCGCGCTTCTTTGATAGGGATCTCCTTCGGCGAAACAACGGACACCTTGCCGGAAACAGACGGATCCACAACTATATTTTCTCCGAGAACCTCCGACATGAAATGGATAAATTTGGAGATTTCAAGCTCCGTAAAATTCATCTGCACCTTGCCGGTCTTACGCATTTCCTTTGCTGCTGCGACAAGATTTTCTTCTTCCTGATTGGCAGCCGCAGACGAAGGCGCGCCTCCCCCCGCAATCAGCGCAACCGCAAGCAGAATAGCGACAATTTTTTTCATGCTGACATCTCCCCGTTATTCGCCGTTTGAAGGCAGAACAATTTTTATTTTTTTATTTGTTGCTTTGTTTTCAAGCTCAAGCTCGCGCCAGCTGAAATTTGCGTCAGGCTTAAGTTTGCTTGTTTCCCTGTTAAAGTCAAGTTTCCCAAAATCTTTGGTAAAAAATTCTTTCGTTTTTTGCTCTGTTCTCCATTTGAGGTTGTTCTCACTGCCGTTTTCGTTAAGTTCGCCGGTCAGAATTTTCGAACGCAGCCTCTCTGCCGCAAGCAGAAAACTCTCCTGTTCTTTCACCTCGCGCAGTCCGTTCTGCGCCATAACAACCAGCTTTAACGAAGCCGCGGCAGTCAGCGAGAGAATCGCAACTGCAAGCATTACCTCAATCAGAGTAAAACCAGACGATTTTCCGCGCGTCATCAGTTCACGTCATATTTCAGATTAAGCGTTGAGTTGCCTCTCTGGACAGCAACGTCAAAACGCGAACCTGACATAAGCGAATTTATGGCGTTGGAAAGGTCTCCGAGATTTGAGATGTTCACCCCATTCACAGCCTTTATCACGTCGCCTTCGGCAACACCTGCCATTCCGAGCACGCTGTCCGAAGCAATCCTCTCAATTTTCATCCCGCCTCCGTCTGCAGGCGTCATTTTCATTTTGCCGACCTCTTCATACGGATTCAGCAGCAGTTTGTCAAGAACCTCGCGCGGCATATAGCCGTCCTTGTCCTTATCCGCCTTGCGCACAGAAGAAAAATCTATTCGATTTCCGCTCTGTTTGCGGCTGCCGGAAACAGGCATACTTCCTCCGCCGACAAGCGAAATATACAGAGCGCAGCTTTCGCCGTTGTGCGAAAGCAGAACTCTGCCGTAACTGACATCTTCAAGCGTCCAGCCGCCTATCTCCTGCCTGACAAGAAGCAATTTCGCTTCGCCTCCGTCTGAAATCCATGCTCCAACTCGCGGAAGCGTGCCTTTAAGCACAAAGTTTTCCACGGCTGTCGCAGAATTTTTCTGCGGCGAACGTATAACGGAACCAAACAGATTGCTCTTTGAAATGCTTCCTTCTCCGCCAACGGAAGCAGAAGCGATATAAGGTCTGCGGTTTGCAACGGCGGCGGCAAGTTCATATTTCGCAGAAATATCCATTCTTTGCACTACGGAAGCCGCAAGCAGGTCAAAGCAATATGCCGCAAGCAGAAAATATGCGAACAGAGCTGCGCGGGAGATTGTATTCTCCGTTCTGTTTTTGTTGTCCGAAGGCTTAACGGCGCTGAATTTCGACAACACTGACTTAAAAGTCATCGCACCAGCCTCCAGTTTCCGGGCGCTGTTTTCTCAAGTCCTTTGACCATACCTTTGCTCAGCATTTCCAGCGCGTTTTCAACTTCTGCCGGAACTTTCAGCGCAAGCTGCGCTCTGCGGATTTCCCCGCTGCCGAGCGAAAACTCCGCAAAACCTTCTGCGGAAAATTCTCCGCTGACGTTCACGTCACGCAAAGATACTGTGTCTTTTTCAGCGGAAAGTTGCATAACTCCGCTGTTCCACGAAAGCTGCTGCTTTGTTATGAGCGTAAGAGAGCCGCTTCCAATCTCCACAAGCGCAGACGGCTTTCCGCAAAGAGTTCTGAATATGGCAGGATTGACCGCTATTCTGTCGGTTTTGAAGCGCAACAGCGGAAAATCAGCAAGCACGCGGCTGCACACGAATTTCTTGTCCAGCAGTCCCTCTGTCGGGGAATTCTGCGCCGAAACATACACGCCGTTATTTGCGGCAATTCGGAAAATCCTTGTCACGGCATAAGACTGCACGGCATTCCACGGGAAAAACAGCACGCAGCCGAGCAGAAAAACAAGAAAACATATCAGAAGAGTTTTTACTTTCTTCACCGCTCTGCGCCTCCCACGGAAAGTTTGATGAAAAGCAGTCTTTCGCCGTTGGAATTTGCCGCGCGCACTTCCGCGGCTGATATCTGCATACCTTTTGCCGACAGCATGGAAATAAGTTTTTCAAGCTCGTCCGGATACACTCTGTCAGCGCGCACAAGCGTTTCACCGCCGTTGGAATCCAACTGCGAAATTCTGTCTGAAAGTCCTGCGGCATTTATAACGTCCGTAAGCGATGTTAGGCTTGCGTCAGCAACAGCCGGACTGTCTGAAACATTATAAGCTTTAAGCTGCGTCGCTGCATTCAAAACGCTGTTTGCATCGTTAAGCAAAGCTTTGTTTCCGTTCAGCCGCGAAACTGCGGCAAGAAACAGAACCAGCGCAAGCAGCCACAAAACAACCGCAAACACAACCTTTTTGGTCAGTCTCTCGGTTTCGCCGCCGGAAAAGAAATTGAAATTTATGACCGTCATTTCTTTTTTGCCTCCGTCAGTGAAATCGTAAAACGCATACCGTCCTTCTGCGTCTTCTGCACGCTGTCGGTAACAGCGTCAAAACCCCTGTCTGAAAGAACTTTTCTGAACGCATCAATAACCGTTGTGTCGGATGCCTTGCCTGAAAGCTGCATCCTGTCCGGAGAATAGCGCAGTTCGTCAAGCTGCGGCTTTGCTGAAAGAGTTTCCCAAGCCGCGGCTATGCGGTCAAAATACAAGCCAAACGACGCTTCCGAACTATCCGCGCTGACTGAACGCAGCTTCTGCACAACAGACGCAACAGGATTGGCGCTTGTCTCTCCAAGTATCGTTTTGTAAATTTCAGCAGGCGCCGACGCAAAACGGCTTCTGCCCGTATAGTTTATGCCGAGCAACAACATTGCCGCGACAAGGAACAGCGCGGCAGAAACTATCGCCGCATCGGTATATGCTTCAAGCTTTGCCGCCAGACGCTCCGTCTCGCCTCCGGCAGAAGCGGCTGAGGAAGACAAATTCAGCCCGGCTGCGCCTTTGCAAACAGCAAGCGCATTGTCCCCCGCCTGCTGGAAAAAATTTTCTTCGTCAGGTTTAACGCTGTATATCTTCAATTCCCTGTCGGGAAAGACAGTTTTACCGTATTCAAGCAACTGCGCGCCAAGATCTTCCGCTGAACCCTCGTCAGCCGGAATCCAGCGGTAAAACCGCGCTTCTCCTTCAACGAAAAGCATTCCGCAGCTGCAGTCTTCATAACTGCACACCACAACGCCTTCACCGTTCACGCGACCGGCGAAAAGATACGGAGCAGGCCACAACACGCAATCTCCGAAACGTTGTTCAATTTCCTCCGCCTCCGCTTTTGAAATAAACCATGCTGTTCCCGATGTTTCGTTTGACTTCTGCGATGTAATCTGCGGAACAATGCCAAGAGAGTTTTCTCCTGCGCCGAGCAACGGACGGAAACGGAGTTCAAGAGCGTCTCTCACCGAAACCTTGCGCCCGAACGGAAAAGAAAAACTGCAAAGAGAAAGCGTACGCAACGGCACGGATACCACCTTGAGCTCACCCTGCAAAAGCTCTGTTTCGCCTTCGGTATGGACAAATCGCAGCCTTGCGCGCCCAAGCGGCCTAACAGGGCGCAGAACATTCACTGCGTCGCTGAAACTGTATTGTTTGGTAAGAGCATCCTTCAAAGACATTCTTCTGTTTTATTCCTCCCAGCGAAGCAGACCGGTGTCTTTTCCGCGCTGTACAACAGCCCTGTAATTTCTTGACAGCGCACCCTCAGCAACCTTAATCGACAACTCAAAACAGCCGCTCTCTGTTGACAGCACGTTGGAAAGCCTCGTCAAAACCGCTGCCGAAAATCCGGGATAACTTTTCAAATCCGATATTTTCTTGACAGGGGCATTCTTCCGCGCGTCAACAAATGATGCCGCAGTCCCATAACCTATACTCGAATCCAACACGGCAAGCGTCTCGGCATTTGCCGAATTAACATTTATTTTATCACTGCCGAGCGCAGAAATAAACTGTGCAAGATATTTTTTTCCCTTATTTTTTTTTGTGCCGTAAAGCAGCGCATCGTCCACTCCGTCAAGCAATTTCAACTCCGACAGCGCGTAAATCGGCCTGTTAAGATAATTTTGTTTTTCAACGCTTCCCAATTTCTGCTCACTGTCGGCATCCATAAAATCAAGCGCCTTCTGTGCAAGTTCAGGACAGCCCACCTCAGCCCAAACAGTTTTCCACGCCTGTTCATACTCGGCGCGCAACGTGTTCCCGTCCGGCAGAAAAATGCCCCGCGCTGAAATTCTGTCGTCCAACGGTTTGATTTTAACATCAATTTTAAACCCGCCAAACTCCATGGAAATTCCCCCGTTTGGAGAATAAAGCGTTTCGCTGAAACTGTCATAGCCGTTGTTGTCCTCGTTGATCTTCTGCGAAGCATAGACACACGCTTCCCTTGCCGCGCAACGCGAACGAAAAGCGAAATCCTCGGCGGAAACGCGCAAAAGCTGCACGCGGACAAACCACGCGAACGCAACCGCCGATGTCAGCAGCAACGTAACCGCAAACATCACGGACAACAAAACAAACCCCTTATTTTGTACTCTTCCGCGAATTTTTTCTCTCATTTCCGTCCTCCGACTTGGCAGAACTGTTCTGTTCAGCGCCTGAAACTGCGCCGTGCCCGAAATATTCCTCATACTCCGTCACGGCATCGCCGCGTTTAAGTTCTATCTTCACAGCCTCAGGCAGCTGCCCCGAATAATCCTCGCTCCACTCAGAGCCCTGCAGCGCATATATCTTCATACCGCTCACGGAAGGAATAATATTCTTTCCCGTTTCTGGCTTCAGCTTCTCAATATCAACGTTTATTGGTGTTCTATCCGCAGCGTCCGCAAGCAGCAAGGTATCGTCAAGAGGCAGGGCAAGTTCCCAACGGTAAAGCCCGCCCTTAATTTTTTTGAGTCTGTTCTCCTTGAAAACGCGATAGACACAAACTGCGGCAGGATTTCCCTTTTTAAGCGGCAGAAACGAAAACACAGCCAGTCTGTCATCTTCCGCGACAGAAAGCCCTGACGCTCTTTCAGCGCGAACGGACGACTGCGCATCGCGAACGGCAGAACGCAACTCCGCGAAAATGCCAAGCACTGCTTGACGCTCCTTGTTGTAAGCCATACGGCTCTTCTGAGCGTCATCAAGCGACCGCACGGTAAAAACAAGCGGGGCCAGCGCAGCAACGGAAATAATTCCGAAAATCGCGACGGCAATCATTATCTCAATCAGAGTAAACGCTTTTTTGTTCAACAAAACACCCCTCAAAAGCAGCTGCCGATTGCAAACGGCGCTCGGCAATTCATTTTTTATCACAGCGGGAAAAACCATATCGCCCACACGTTGCCCAAAAAATGAAAAATCATCGCCGGCAGAACATTGTCATACCTTTCCCGCAAAAAACTCATAACAAGCCCGGGAAAAAACGTCGCAAGCAGCCATAAATTCCTCACGGCAACCAAATGAGACGCCGCAAACAAAACATTCACGCATACAACGGCAACATATATACTTGTGTAACGTTTCAGCAACGTCTGAAGCCAGCCACGAAAAAAAGTCTCCTCAATAACCGCGGCGGCAAGACCTGCGCCAAGCATATCAAAAACAGTTCCTGCGTCTCTGTGAAAAGGCAAATTCGCGCCGCGCCAGCACAAGGCGACAGGCGTAAGCAACAAAAGCACCGCCGCGCTTACAACCAGCGTAAAACGCAGCGAGCGCCTGTCTGCACGCCATTCAAGCCCATACACCGACGCATCTTCCTTGCGAAAACGGCACCAAACGTACGGGAAATAAAGCATAACCACCGCAACTGTCAAAGACCAAAAATTATTCATAACGATATTATACAGCCGCACAAAGAAAAATTTCCGAAAATTTCACAAAAATTTTTAGAAAAACACAACGGCTTGGAAAACTCCAAGCCGCTTGTTTTGTTTTTTCCTTCCGTCATTCTGCGCGAAGCGCAGCGGAGGCGCAGAATCCAGTGTCGTTTTCGCTT
>JAUNNW010000023.1 GCA_030531285.1 Synergistaceae bacterium
GAATAACAATAAACAGTGTTATCCGTTGATGTTCTTGTACCAAAATTCTGCTGTCGGCTGTCGTTTGGCATCTGTCGGCAAAAAATATTCAAAAACAAGCGGGAGACTGTAATCAGTCCCCCGCTTTATTATTTAAGTATATTTTTCGTCTTAACCGGCTTCGGAAGAGTACTTAAAAGCAATTTTGGGCAAATTAAAAGCGGCGCGGAATTTTTTATAATTCCGCGCCGCTTGGTTTGTTTATACAGCGCATGCTAAGTTATTTTTTGATCAATTCTGTGTCTATCGGCTTCCAGCCGCCGCCGAGAGCCTTGAATAGCTGTATCGTCGCGGTGGAGATGCGTCCTTTGTTGACCGCATACTGTTCGGAAAACGACAGATATGCTTCCTGTGCATTGATAACCGTGTCAAAATTGACAAGTCCGGCATTGTATTTGTCGTTTGCAATCTTAACCGCAGCCTGAGCCGCATCCAGACCGTCTTTAAGCGAATTGTCCCTGTCTATGCCGTGTACGGAGTCAACAAGTGCGTCGCGCACTTCGGCTATTGCCTTGAGCACAGTGTTTTCATACGCATAGAGAGCCTGTTTTTCAGCTTCCGTCTGTATGGTTACGTTGCTCTGCAGAGCGCCCCAGCGGAATATCGGCAGCGTTATTGACGGACCGAAGCCAAAGTTGCGCGCTCCTGCTTTGAACAGACTGTCGCCGTCTATAGCTTCCGTACCTATTGAACCGGCAAGGAAGAAACGCGGCCAGAGATTTGCTTTTGCCGCCTGTCTTTTGGCAAATGCCGCTGCTACCTGACGCTCTGCCGCTTGTATGTCAGGACGCTGACGGAGCATATTTGCCGGTATGCCGTATAGCACTCCGCCCGAGGCAACAGGGATTTTCTTCCACTCACGAAGTTCCTGTTCAAGCTCTCCCGGAATTTTTCCGACAAGCACTGCAAGGGCATTTTTACATTCTTCCACAGTTGTTTTGAGAGGCGGAATGAGCGCCTCAACCTGTTCTGTGGTGTATTTTGCCTGCTGAAGCACAAGCTGGTCGGCAAGTCCTGCCTTCCAGCGGGATTCCTGAAGCTTGTAGGTTTCTTCGCGCAGTTTGTAGTTTTCTTCGGCAACTTTGAGGCTGAGCTGTGCCGTGCGAAGCGCTATGTATTCAAGCGCTATTTCCGCTGAAAGCGATACCCACGTGTTATAGAGCTGCGCATACTGAGCCTGTACCGTTGCTTTGGAGGATTTCACTTCAGCCCTACGCGCTCCGAAAATATCTATTTCCCAAGAAGCGTCAATGCCGAGAGAAAATACGTTGCCGGTAACTCCGCCTTTCCCTCCGTCTTCAGCCTTTCCGTTGGTTGATTCCGACTGCATACCACGCTGGTACGAGCCTGTGGCGTCAAGCCACGGCAGCAGGTTTGCCCTGCTTGAGGTAAGCCCCGCGCGCGCCTGTACCACCCTTGAACGTGCCGTGTTGAGGTCGCGGCTGTTTTTGAGCGCACATTCTATAAGACGCGTCAGCGTTTCATCGTTAAACGCTGTCCACCAGTTTGCAAGCAGTTCCGGGCTCGGTTCTGTCAGTTTAAGCTCGCCTGAGTTAATGTCCGGTATAGGATAGATCTGCGCAAGCTTGATGAATTCTCCCTCTTTGAGCTGAGGATCGCCTTTTGCCGCAGTAAGGGCGTATGACGAGGTCGCAAGGAGCAGTACAGCCAGAAAGGCAAGAATTATTTTCTTTTTCATTTTATTTTCCCTCCTCAGCGCTGCCTGCTTTTTTTGCGCCGAACACGCGGCGCTTGCCGTAGACTTTCTCGCGCATGGTCTGGAAGAGTACGTAGAGACCGGGTATCAGGAAGATACCGATTATTGTTGCCGCGTTCATTCCGAAGAACATTGTGGAGCCAACGGCTTTACGCGAGCCTGAACCTGCGCCGGAAGCAAAGAGCATCGGAAGAACACCGAGAACGCAGGTGAACGCCGTCATAAGAACCGAGCGGAAACGTTCACCGGCGGCGGTCGCAGCTGCCTCTATGATTGAAAGTCCGTTTTCTTCACGCTGTTCTTTTGCAAATTCGATAATCAGTATTGCGTTCTTTGCCGCAAGTCCGATAAGAAGAAGTATGCCAAGCTGTGCGTATATGGAGACCGGAAGTCCCATGGCACGGATTCCGAGTATTGCGCCAAGCATTGCGACCGGCAGCGAGAGTATGACAGGGACAGGAACCGTCCAGCTTTCATACTGCGCAACGAGGAAGAGCAGGGCGAACAGCAGCGAAATTGAAAGTATGAGCGCAATCTGGTTGCCTGCCGTACGCTCCTGATAAGACATTCCGGAGTAGTCTATGCCGTAGCCCGAAGGAAGTTCCTGCGCCAGTTTTTCGATTATTGCCATACCCTGACCGGTTGAGAAGCCCTGTTTCATTATGACGTTGATGTTTGCCGACGGGTACATGTTATAGCGTTTGTAGGTACTCGGCGCCAGCACTTTTCTGACGTGTATCAGCGTTTCAAGCGGTATCTGCTGCCCCGTTGCGCTTGAAACATAGACTCTGCCTATATCGTCAATTTTCGAGCGGAACTGTGCGTCAGCCTGCACCATAACGCGGTTGACCTGAGAACCGAGGTTGATATCGTTAATGTAAGCCGAGCCGAAATACATTTGCATTGCTGCAAATACGTTGCTTACGGGAACGTTCATTACCTCCGCCTTTTCGCGGTCTATGTCAACGTAAAGGTGCGGTGTCCCGGCATTGTAGGTACTGAATGCCGCCGCAACTTCCGGCTGCTGGTTGAGTTTCATCAAAAGTTCGCCGAGAACCGCAGCAAGTTCCGCAGGGTCGGCTTTCAGCATAGATTCAAGTCTTACGTCTATACCGCCTATATTGCCGAGTCCTGAAATTGCCGGCGGAGTGAACACGTTTATTTTTGCGTTCGGAATACGCGCCGCCATGCCGCGTATTTTGCCGACTATGGCGTTCAGGCTCTGATCTTTGGCGGACCGTTTGCCCCACGGTTCGAGAGGCACAATGACAGAGGCAAGGTTTTCGCCGCGGCCGCCTATCATGGACATACCAGTAATAGCCATTGTCGTTTTAACGCCAGGAATATTTCTGATTTCGTTTGCAAGAGCGTTTACCAACACCATGGTATGACCTTTAGCCGTACCTTCAGGCAGCTGGAGAGCGGCAAAAAGAACACCCTGATCTTCATCCGGAAGGAACGCTTTCGGCGAAGTTTTGTAGGCAAGAGCGAAACTGCCGATGACAAGCGCGACCAAAAGAACGACAAGCAAACTTCTTTTTGCGATCCAGGTCGATTTTTCAACGTACCAGACTGTGGATTTTTTAAGCGCCGAGTTGAACCATGCAAGAGACCCTCTTTCTGCCGGTTTGATTTCGGTAAGCAGATGGGCACACATCGCAGGACTCGCCGTAAGAGCGAATACAAGCGAGAACATGACCGAGAACGATATGGTAACCGCAAACTGGCGGTAAATCTGCCCCGTTATGCCTTGCATGAAGGCGACAGGCACGAATATCGCAAGGAAGACCAAGGTCGTCGCTATCATAGGGCCTGTTATGTCTTTCATAGCCTGGACAGTTGCTTCCGCAGGCGTGCATTTGTCACGTTCCATAACGTAGGTTACGCGCTCAACGACGACTATTGCGTCGTCAACAACCGTTCCGATAACGAGAACAAGACCGAACAGTGTCAGAATGTTTATGGAATAGCCGAGTGCCGCAAGACCGATGAAGGTAGCAAGCAGCGAAACAGGTATAGCCATAACCGGAACGAGCGTGACCCTCCAGTTCTGCAAGAATATCCAGCAGACAAAAACGACAAGAAGGAAGGTGATAATAAGTGTTAAAAGTATTTCCTTTATTGTTTCTATGACGTATTCAGTCGAGTCGTAACCGAGACCGAGGCTGATACCGTTCGGCAGATTTTTCTGCAGAGCTTCTATAACTTTCTTTGCGGCATTCATAACGGTAAGCGCGTTCGAACCCGATGCCTGCGTCATGTCAACAAGCGCAGAGTCTCCGCCGTTGTATTTGTTTTCAAACGTGTAGGATTCTGAGCCTAGCTCTATTTTCGCTATGTCTTTGAGTTTAACAACACCGCCGGCATTTGTTGCGACTATGATTTTTTCAAAGTCGGAAATTTTTGTAAGACGTCCCTGAGTAAGCAGATTATAGGTAAGAACCTGACTTGACAGCATAGGCGCGGCGCCTATCGAACCGAGGGAGGCCTGCGTGTTCTGTCCCTGAATTGCCGCCGCCACCTGCGCAACGGTTATGCCGAGCGAGGTCATGCGTTCAGGATCAAGCCATACACGGACGCTGTAACGTCCGCCCCATACATCGACGTCGCCCATACCGGCAACACGCGCGAGAACGTTCTTGACGTTTGAGTGCGCATAGTCCATCAGTTCAAGATTCGTATAGGAACCGTTCGGAGAAGTCAAGGCAACCATTCCGAGGTCCTGCGCAAACGCGGATTTGACGCTTATGCCTCGTGCCGTAACCTCTGACGGAAGACGGGGAGATGCCTGCGTAACGCGGTTCTGAACCTTGACAAGCGCTATGTCAGGGTCCACGCCCATTTTGAACGTTACATAAAGCTGATAGTTTCCGTTGCTGCTTGAAGTTGACTCCATGTAAATCATGCCGTCAACGCCGTTGATTTCCTCTTCAAGCGGGGCGCCGACAGTTTTTGAAACGGTTTCCGCGTCAGCTCCGACAAAGTTCGCGTTCACACGGACCTGAGGAGGTGTGACGTTCGGGTACTGAGCCACAGGCAGGCTGAAAATACAGATTAAGCCCGCCAGCGCCATAACTATTGAGACGACCGAGGAAAGTCTCGGATGGTCTATGAAAAATTTTGCGAACATTTTACTTACCCTTTACTTACCCTGCTTCGCCGGCGGAATTGCTGCTGGGACTTTTTTGCCCTGATCTGCATTTTTATCCGTTTTGTCAGTCTTTTCCGCTTCCGGCTTTGCTTCCTCTTTTGCGTTGTCCTCTGCCGGTTTCAGGTCAAGCTCTGACTCTTTCGCCTTTTCAGCCGCGGTGTCCCTGCTCTTCTGGTTCTCGACAACCTGAACCTTTACGCCCTGACGAACCATCTGGATACCCTGTACAATAATTTTGTCACCCTTTTCAAGTCCTTCTTCAACAAAACGCGCCGTGCCGTATTCGTTGCCGAGTTTGACGCGCTTCACAACAGCTTCCTGATTATCGTTAACTGTGAACACATAATCACCCTGCGCGTCAGCAAGAATTGCCGCCTGCGGAATGTATTTCACGAGACGCGTTTCAACAGGCTTTGCGGAGACGCGGACAAGCGCGCCCGGCATAAGTCTTCCGTCCTTATTTGCATAGCGCAGACGAACGGCAACCGTACCTGTTTTTGAATCAACCTGATTGTTTTCAAAATCGCGCATACCCTTCGCTTCGATTTCTTCGCCGTTGGAGAGCTTGATTTTTGTTTCAAAAACAGAGCCATGTTCTTTGAAACTTTTGAGCAGTCTGAGATAATCCCTGTCAGGCAGCGAGAAATTGACGCGGATAGGATCTTCCTGAACCACAACGGCAAGCGGACTGCTGTCGGGCTTCACATAATTTCCCTTTGTAAAGAGAGCCTTGCCTATGCGGCCTGTAATCGGGGAACGGACTGACGTTCTTTCAACGTCAATCTGTGCAAGCTGCAGAGAAGCCTGGGCAGAGACAAGCGCCGCCTGAGCCGCAAGATACGCTGCGTTGGCCTTATCGCTTTCCGAAGCGGAAACTGCGCGCTGGTCGGCTGTTTTGACGCGCTTTAAATAGCTTTCCGCATTGGCAAGGTTTGCTCTTGCTTCATCAACCTGAGCTTTGCGCAAGTCGCGCGTTGCCTTGTACTGATTCTGCTCTATCGTGAACAGCACCTGTCCGGCATGGACAATTGAACCTTCCTTGAAATTGACGGCAGCTATTTTGCCCGTAACGCTCGGTACAACATTGACAGTCTGAATCGGCTCGACGCTTCCGACATATTCCTTCTGCGTCGAAAGATCAGCTTCCTCAACCTCGCCGAGAACGACCATCGGCGCTGCCTGAGCTGCTTTCATAGCGGCTTCCTGCTGCGCTTTTTTCTCCTGAACGCCTCTGTTCCAATACCAAAAACCACCCGCTGCCGCGATTATCAAAAGAATCGCGATAAATCTTGTTGCTCCGCTTTTTTTCTTTTCCTGCTGTTCGTTTTCCATTGTGCTTCTCCTTTTTACTGGGTTAACTGCATACTGACTTTTTTATAAAATATTTATAAAATGCGTTGCGCCGCCTTACAGCGCAAGCTCTTTTTCAACTGCGTTAAAAATAAAATCAATGTGCTTCGCAAAATCTTTTTCAAGCATATCCATAAAACGGAGATTGCCCAACCCGCTGAAAACGGCGACAAGCGCCTCCGCTACTGCCCCGCAGTCACAGCACGGCTTGATTTTTCCAGCCGCTTTCTCCTTTTCAAGCACCTTTGCGACATAATTCTTTTCGCGTACTAACGAAGACCTCTTCAAATCAGTGAGCGCAATACGGACATCGTCCGGCCACTCGTTCATATGCAGAAGAATTTTACGGATTTTGACATGCAGTTCCTTGCCTTCAGGGCTTTTAACAAACGCCTTGTAATAATTTTTCAAATCTTCAAGAGACGCCGGCTCATTCGCGCCAAGCGTAAAGGTACACGCCGCTTCCTCGTGCAGATACTCCGCAAGGCGGATAAAAAGCTCGTTCTTGCTCTTGAAATGCCAGTAGACAGCGCCCTTCGTCATGCCGACAGCGGAAGCAATTTCAGTAACAGAAACACTCGCATACGGCTTCTCGCTGAAAAAATTCAGCGCTGCGTTAAGTATGCGTTCTCTCGTTTCAAGTGCTTCTTCTTTCGTTCTGCGCAAGGCTCTGCCCCCATTCCTACAACACAACCGTCGCACAACCGTGCAACGGATGCTATTATACATTCCCATAAGAATGTATGTCAAGCAAAAAATTCACAAAACGGCTTGTTTTGAACCCAGAGCCGCTTTGCATTATTCCCTTTTTTTCCTTCACCGTTGTTCAGCAAAAAATAATCACCAAGCGCCAACTCCCCCATAAATCGCGTTTTAACTAATTTTGGCATCTGTCGGCAAAAAGTATTCAAAAACAAGCGGGGGACTGTAATCAGTCCCCCGCTTGTGTATTCTCATACGCTCCGGCGCGAATTGAGTTTAAAACTCAAGTTGTATTCACACGTTATTCTTTATGAAATACAAATAAGTATTCGTGAGCAATAAGCAGAAAATTATACTTAACGCTGTTTGTTTTCCAGTAGCCTGTTGCCTTGCAGTTATGCTGCTGTTTGATAATAAGTTCTTTAAGTTTGAAACCTGCGTTTTCAAAAATTTTCATAACTTCAAATGACAGAGGTATCATGTGCCCTTTTTGGCGAGTATCTCCCATAAGTATTGCGCAGTATTTTCCTTTTTTCAGCACACGGTAGCTTTCACTTGCAACCTTATGCATTTCTTCCAAAAACTCTTTGACTTTCAAATGCGATATATCTTCTGCAATATCTTCGCTGTACTGAATGATGTTTGCATACGGCGGATGCGTACAGATTAAATCTATGCTATCGTTCAATATTGGCTTTAAATCTCTTGCGTCACCCTTTAATATCGTTACCTGTCCACTTGCGCCTTCGTGCTCAAAATTCGTTTTTTCCCTGCAACGCTCTAATGCTATATCATTAACGTCAATACCAATTATATTGCGATTGAGCAGTTTGGCTTCAACAAGTGTAGTTCCCCCGCCGACAAACTGATCCAATACAAGATCATTTTCCCGCGAATATCTTAAAAGTATATTTCTCGGTATATACGGAGACCAGTTGCCGCGCCACTTTGCATCATGAGTAGCCCAACTTCCGCGCTCAGGAAAACTCCAGATCGTATTTGTTTCAAGTTCAAAATTTGCCGGTTTCCAACTGACAATTTTCTTTGCCATTACTTGAATACCGTTGAAATTATCCCGTTTTCAAGATCGTTTATGTTGTAAAGCGTATCAAGTACGTCAAAAGTTTCCCGCAAATTCCCTTTGGCAGATTTCCAGCCAAGCCCGTCTGTAATCCACACGAAATGTATATTCTTAAGCGGAGCAATTTCATTTGTCAGAGTCTTATAGCTGCGTGCCGTTTCGTTTAACTTTGAGCCTCCGCTTGTATAGAAATTCGTCTCAATCAAATATATGCTGCTACTCGTTTTGACTACGTAATCAAAGCGTTTTTCATTTTTGCCTTCGTTGGAAACAGCCGACAAATCCACATGCCATTTGTCTTGAATTTCACTGATGTACATCTCTTTAAAATAATTTTCGTCCTTCTCAAACCCTGCTTTGACAATAAATCGCTCTACAAGATTTTCCATAAGATGCCCGCCGCGATTTTTCCTACCGTTGGAGTCCAATCCTGTTTCAACACCTGTAACATAATCAACAAGATTGTTTATGATATGGTTTGTGAGCAGATCAAACAGTCCGGTTTTACGCATAAAAATTTTGTATTCTTCAATGCTGTAATTCATTTCCGTAAAACTAAATTTATAAGCACCGTCAGCATCCATTGCAGAAATTTCTGTTTCTCTTTTTGCAAGAAGGATTGGAATACATTTCAAAGTCTCCGGATATTTAGATACAAGCGCTTCAAATTTTTGCTCAATGTCCTTAACACCAACAAGACTGTTTAATATGTTCAGTTCAACTTTTATCGCCTCAACATTTGTATAAACCTTTGCAAAATCAATATAATATGCGTAGTCTGCAATGCTCTCCGTAAACGTATCAAGCCACTCATCAAAATTTCTCTTTGCCATTGTCAATCACTCCTTTTAATAGTTACAAACCAAGATTTCGCTGATTTTACCGCGTGACTGCGCTTTGCTGTTTACCATTCTGCTCGCTGCTACACGGAAAATATTTTGTCTGCTATAAAGTTCATCAAAGAAATTATCATTTTCATCGGCATTTTTGGGATCTGAATTACTTAATATAACGTTCGCTTTTCGTTTGGTAAGTGCCTGTACAAATTCTGCAAGTTCTACCTGATTTTGGTCGCTGAAACCGTTTTCCGTGTATGAAGTAAATGCGGAAGTCGTATTCAACGGACGGTATGGGGGATCAAGATACACAAGCGTATTTTCGTCTATATATTCTATGGATTTTCGATAATCGGCACAGACTATTGTTACATTCTGCAACGCTTTTGACACGGCAGATAAATTTTCTTCGTCACATATCTTCGGATTTTTGTAGGCTCCCATAGGCACGTTATAAAACCCCTTGGAGTTGACGCGGTATAAACCGTTAAAACACGTTCTGTTAAGAAAAACAAACAACGCCGCGCCAGGTACGGAATTTGTACTGCTGCCTGTTCCAATCAGCCTGTTAAATTCATCACGCCGTGCATAATAGTATAATTTTCTGTCTTCGTCCTCTAATGGCAGAAATTCTTTTTCATAACCTTTTAAAATATTTATAATTTCTCCGGCACGATCTCTGACCATACAGTAAAGGTTAATTAGTTCGGCGTTTATGTCGCTTATGTACACGTTGTCAAATTTATATTTGCCAAGCAGCTCAAAAAGCACTGCCCCTCCGCCGACAAACGGCTCAACATAATTTTTAACAGTCGTGCCCAAGCCTGCCGGATACTTCTTTGCTATTTCTTCTAAAAGCTGCCCTTTGCCACCCACCCATTTGACAATAGGGTGCAGACCGTCAAATGATTTATAACGCGCGTCTTCCGGTTTCTGTGCATCTTTCGGAATAAGCCACATATTGCCAAGCATTTTGGCATCCGGTATTCTGTTGGCTGAGCAGAGATTAGAAATTCTGCGGGCTGAAATTCCCCACGCTTTTGCAGCCTCTCTGACAGAAATGTAGTCCATAATACAACCTCCGAGCAACTAACATCGTATGTATTATATTCCATATCTGGAATAATAGCGATCCAAATATATCAATTTCTGTGATATTTTGTCTGTTTGTCTGTTAAGTCGCTGTTATGTCGCGTTTTTCTCTGTTATCAACAAAATAATCTAAAATATGCACGATAAACATTGCTCATACCTGTCATTTTGCATCTGTCGGCAAAAAGTATTCAAAAACAAGCGGGGGACTGTTTCAGTCCCCCGCTATTTTTTATCAACTCTTGTAAATACAAACAATTTGCTGAGCAGATAATTTGACAGGATAACAACAATTTGAGCCGTAATTTTCACGGCAACGCTGCTGAAATTCATAACCGTAATAAAAACAAACAAAACGATTTCCTCAAGAATAAGCGTCGCTATTCTGCTTCCGGCGAAAGAAAAAATCTCACGGAGCACCGCTGCGCCTGAACGGCTCTTGCTCTGAAACACCCATATTCTGTTTGTAACGTATGCAAACGCCACAGCTAATATCCACGATACTATATTTGCCGCAAGCACGTTTATCCCAAGCTTCAAATTGCAGAATACATACGAAGAAACACTGACAACGAACGTCAATCCGCCAAAAAACAGATATAACAAAAACTCTTTATACTCTGCATAAAACGCCCGGATTTTTTTCAGCACAGGCAAATCCATTATCCTGTCACTCCAATCCGTTTGCTGTATTATTTTATAAGCGTTGCCCCGTCTCTATTCGTTTCGGAAATTATGTAGTGAGGTCTGTTCTTGGTTTCGGCATAAGTCTTGGCAAGATACTGTCCTATTATACCCATACAAAAAAGCTGTACGCCGCCGATAAAAGCTGTCAGGCAGATCTGCGATGCCCAACCCTGAACTGGGTCGCCGAAACAGAGCTTTCTGATTACTATAAACAACAGGAACATACCGTCCAAAACTGTAATCAGCACACCAAACCACGAGGCGATACTCAGCGGCGCTTCAGAAAAATTTATAATTCCGTCAAGAGCATACTTGAACAGCTTCCAAAAACTCCACTTTGTTTCGCCGGCAACCCTTTCAACATTTTCATAAGGCAGCCAGCAAGTCTTGAAGCCAATCCAGCCGAAAATTCCCTTTGAAAAACGATTATATTCGCTCATTGCGACAATAGCGTCCGCCATAGAGCGTTTCATCAGCCTGAAATCGCGCGCTCCGTCAACTATATCGGCATCTGAAATCTTGTTTATTATTTCATAAAATCTTCTCGCGAACCATGAGCGTATCTGGGGTTCGCCCTCCCTGCTAACGCGCCTTGTAGCAACGCTGTCATACTCGCCTGTTTCAAGAAGTTCAAGCATTTTCGGCAACAGAGAAGGCGGGTCCTGCATATCAGCGTCCATTACCGCCACGCAATCACCGTCCGCATTGCAAAAACCGGCATACATAGCCGCCTCTTTCCCAAAATTGCGCGAAAAAGAAATATAGCTGACATGTTTATCCTCAGCAGAAAATTTTCTGAGCAGAGACAGCGTTTTGTCTTTTGAACCGTCGTCAACACAAACCAGTTCGTAATCGCACTTTATTTCAGACAAAATCCCTGTAACTGCCTCGTAAAAATACGGCAGTGCCTCTTGTTCGTTATAGCACGGCACAACGATTGAAATTTTTTTCATAGGTTAAACCCTCGCTAACTTTTGCATAAACATTAAGATTTATCAATGTATTTCAACCAAAATACGCGCGTCATCGCCTTTTATTGTATGCAAACTTGTTTGTTTCAGTATCGGCAGCTGCATTTTAGAGAAGTCTGTACCTAAAACAATTTTAATGTTTTTCAAACCATAGTAATTAGCAAGACCACAACTTCCCCAGCTCCATTCCTGACACAATGTTACAGGAATTAGACGGCGCAAAATACCGCAATCTGCTGGTATATTCTTTACCGCGGGGGCATAGCCCATCCAACCAGATATTTGCAGTTCTTTTGTGATGTCTGTTTTGCAAATATCAAGTTCATTTAAGTCATTTGTAATCAGGCAAATTCTGTAGTCGGTATATTTTGCCTGCATATACAGCGCATTTCCGTAAGTGAACGCAAACACGAAGAACGTCCATGCCAAGAAGAATGTTGCAATTTTTCCCCAATATATTCTTTTTGCATTTGAGACGACTAAAGCAAAAAGACAAATCAAGGCGCCGAAACCATACATCGCTCTTGGTGCCATAAGAGGTCTTTCTATAGCCGGATAAAGTCCAAAAGGCGTTAGGCAAATGATTGCGACAGATAAAACCGCCAGAGCAAAAGCAGCAAATTTATCCCTTTTGCTGTCTCTCGTAAAGACAGCAATGTAAGCCGCTATTATCACCGCCAGAAAAATCAGCCAACTTTTCTTGAAATCACTGAAAATAAGTTTATAGTATTGCTTAAAATGCGGTATTATCAAAGAGCATGATATTGAGTTTGAAACGTAGGTATCAACCGGTTTCATAATAAAGCGTTTAAAAATCAACAAGCCTATTCCGTAGGCTATGACCGAAATTGCCAAATTTTTAAGCAGTTGCTTGTTATCTGCTTCTGCACTATTCCAGTCTCTTAAAAGAAAAACTACAACAAACATCGGGAAAATTCCGCACGCTGCCTGATACGTAGTGCAAACAACAAGAACTCCTGTTATAACCGACACAGCATACAGACAAATATTTTTCTTTCTGAATAAAAGCGGTAAAACTGAAGCCAAGACAGACAATGCCATATATGGCGAATCGTATTTATAGGAAATACATTCCAAAAAGTACGGCGACAGACAAAGCGGTATAACTGCTATATAATGCCAAACATTATACGTTTTTTTCGCTGTATAGGCATACAGGAGTATAATGCATGCACAAGTCATAATTCCGATAGCAATAAATTGAGTTAATGGCGAGACGTCTGTCAAATAGTTACTGGCATGAACCCAACGGGAAAGAAAATTTGCCGTAAATCTGCTAAATCCTTCCCAACCTTTGTAACCACGACAAGCACGCCCCATATCGTCAATATAATAAAAATTTGCCCGAAACAGTGCTGAAAGAGCAATTAAATTAATTCCATAAACAATTCCAAATGGCTTAATAAATGGTCGGATATGTTTTTTAAATGTCTCTGCAATATTGTCAAAATCAATTTTTTCAATTATCAAAGCTACACATACAAGTATTAAAACCATTGTTTTAGCGCTCATTCTTACTCACTTCCATTGCTGAAATTGCTGTCCAAATCAGACCTCAACATTACGGGTGACTTTGTACAACTTATTATGTAACATATTATATAACATATTCTAT
>JAUNNW010000024.1 GCA_030531285.1 Synergistaceae bacterium
CACTTCTGTACGGCTCAAAAAAATATGATGTGCAACTTGTTATTGAAATTTTCGTAATTTATATAAAACTTTCTTGTCGCAAATAAAAAAATAAGATCTGCTGAATTTATCATCAGCTGTGATAATGTTTCAGACAGCCTGTGTTTTTATGTTGTCTTTCATAGCGGACTTCGTGGGTTTTTACGCCTTTGGCGCGAGCTTTTTGAAGTATGTCAGCCGTGGTGCAGAGTGTTATTTCAGCACTAAATTTTGACCGCTCTGCAGTTTTGCAAGCATGTTTTTTGTACAGAGAGGTATCGTCAAGCACGGTTATTGTCGTTATACGCCTCTCCGGCGTCTTTTGAGTTTGCTCTGCTGTACTGCCAATTCGCCTTTGAGTACCGTCATAAGCATGTATATGCCCTGCTCGGTAAAGACATAGGGGACAGTATGTTCTGCCGCCCTTCATACCTTTGGGTGTTTGAATTATTCGGCTGTTTATTTGTTCATCAGCATGTGAGCAAGCACTTTTGAGCTGCCGATGAGGCGGATTGTTGTGTTTAAGGGGGATTGCGTTTTAGGTTAATGTTTGCTGCCAAGCATTTTTATCGCTTTGTCAAAGTCGCTTTCAAGCTGCTTCATTTCACGGGCACGGTAGATTTCAAATTCTTTTTCTGCTTTTGCGATTGCTTCGGCATGGCTGATTTTGCCATTGTCTGAAAGCAGTTTGCTTTTTGTCATTACGATTTGTCTGTCAAGTGTTTCTGTCCAGTCTTTCATTGTCATCGGATTTTGTTCAAGCGCCTGTAATTCCGCGTAGTCAAGGAATTGCGATACAAGCAGATTGAGTTTAAGCAGTTCTTTTTCCGTGAGGTAGTTTTTGACTATTTTAACGTCTGCTTTTGTGATGTAGTCACCTTTGAAATTGGTCATGCCTATCATTGGTTTTTCGCTGTCAACTCTGTCGTATATGACTTCCGCGGCTGTGTGTTCGTGTACCGCGTAGTGCAGTTTGTTCTGCACTGTCGCAAAGAATTGCCCGGTCTGTTCTGACCGCGGGTCGTAGTCTGTCGAGGTGGCGTATATGTCTGTTACCTGCTGATAGAAATTTCTTTCCGATGAGCGTATGTCGCGTATTCTTTGAAGCAGCTCGCGGAAGTATCTCGTGCTGCCCTGTTTGAGACGGTCATCGTCCATTGTAAATCCTTTTTGTATGTATTCGTGCAGCCGTTCTGTTGCCCATTTGCGAAAACGTATGGCCACTGGCGACTGTATGCGGTAGCCAAGGGCAATTATTATGTCAAGGTTGTAGTACACAACGCTGCGTTTGACTTGTCTTGAACCTTCTTTTTGAACTGTCAAAAAATTTTTTACAGTTGCTTGTTCTGTCAGTTCACCATCTTTATAAATTGCTTCAATATGATATGAAATATTTTGTTTGCTGCTCTCATATATTTCTGCAAGCTGCTGTTGACTGAGCCATACGTCTTCGTCAGAAAAGCGCGCCGAAACTTTTGCCGTGCCGTTTTTGTCGCTGTATATCAGTATTCCGCTTTCACTCATCAGAAACAACTCCGTTCCGTATTATTCCGTTCGCGTATATTATTTTACACTGTTTCAGGTCTGATTTGTCATTTGCCAAAGGACATTTTTTCGCCGTTTTGTGATTTGAACGTTTATCTGAAATAATATCCTCCGGCAGAAAATCTTTCAGGCTGATACGCAAAATTCCGTCTTCGTCATACCACGGAGAGAAGTTTCCCCGCTCTGTGATTATCTTGTCAAAAACGTCAGGCACGGCAAGCAAAGGGCGTTTTCTGCCTGAGCTTTGCTTCGGAAGGCAACAGTTCGTTGTATATAATATTTTCCACGCGCTGCGAAACTCCGCCCTGTCTGAAGTAAGGCATAAATCTCGCTTTATTTCCACGTCCGCAGCCTCCATCAAAAAACGGCTTGGGGGGTTATTGAAAATTTTCCCAAGCCGTTGTGTTTGAATTATTCGGCTGTTTATTTGTTTATCAGCATGTGAGCAAGCACTTTTGAGCTGCCGATGAGGTCGCTGATTTTCGTGTATTCGTTCGGCATGTGGGCGACTTCGTCGCCGAGTCCCCATACTGCCGAGGGGATTCCGATTTTACGGAAGAATGCTCCGCACGTTCCGCCGCCGACGCCTGCGATTTGCGGCTGAACTCCGAGAACGTCTTGTACGGCGTCGGCAAGGAGTTTCACAACGGGCGCTTCGGGAGAGGTGACGGGCGCCGCCGTTTCTTTCTGCATGTATTTATAGCTGATTTTTACGCCGAATTTTTTTTCTGCGTCTGTTTTTTCTTTGTTGACTACTTTTTCAAATTCTTCGATTGTGATTCCCGGCAGTACACGGCAGTCAAAGGCAAAGGTTTCCACACCGGGGACTATGTTGATTGAGCCGACGTTTTCCCTGCGTCTTGTCGGCTCGAAGGTTGAGTATTTCGGGTCGTTGAAGACGTCGTTTGTTTCAGGGAATGCCTCGTGCAGCGCATGGTCGAGTGCACAGGAGAATTCGTTGGCAGCGCGCGCCGCGTTATTGCCAAGCTGCGGAAGGCTTGCGTGCGTTTGTTTTCCTTCAAGCGTAAATTCCAGCCAGAATATGCTTTTTTCGGCTATTTCAATGAAGCTGCCGTCAGTGCTTGTCATGTCGGGAACTATTACAAGGTCGTCCGGACGGAAGATGTCTTGTTTTATAAGGTGCTGTATTCCGTACATGCTGCCTGTTTCTTCGTTTGCGACGAAGCAGAGGCATATTTCGTATTTCGGTTTTATGCCGAGTTTTTTAAAGGCAAGCGCTGTGTAAATTGATGCGACAAGCGAGGTTCCGTTGTCGCTTGTTCCGCGTCCGTAGAGTTTGTCTCCGCGCAGTTCCGCTTTGTACGGGTCGCTTTCCCAAAGCGAAAGCTCTCCGGGCGGGACTATGTCCATGTGGCTGACTATCCAGAGCCGCTGCGCTGTTTCGCCGGGGATTTTTACAACAAGGTTGGGACGTTCGTTGCCGTCCGGGTCAATGCATACGTAGTTTTCAGCATCACCCAGTCCGAGTTTTTTAATTTTCTCTGTAAGATATTCGGCTCTTGCTTTTTCGCCAGTTCCGCCCTCTGTCGGGTTGATTGAGGGTATTGCAACCATTTCTGACAAAGTTGCAATCATTTCGTCTTTCATTGCGTCAATTTCTGCAAAAATTTTGTCTTTCATTTTTACCGCCTCTTTTTACGTATATATTTAGTTTTCGAGCAAATCTGCGCTTTTTACGAGGTAGTCCCAGCCTGACCATATCGTAAGAGCAGTCGCAAGCCACATAATAGGTATTCCGCCCGGGATGTTGAAGATTAAAAGTATTATTCCTATCATCTGCGATACGGTTTTCACTTTGCCCCATTTTGAGGCGGCGATTACCACTCCTTCGGATGCCGCAACCATCCGCAGCCCTGATACAATAAATTCGCGGGCAATGATGACAACGACCATCCAGGTCGGGACACGTCCGAGTTCTACAAGTGAGATCAGGACGGCAACAACCATAATTTTGTCCGCAAGCGGGTCAATGAATTTCCCGAGCGTCGTCACAAGTTTTTTCTTGCGCGCAATGTAGCCGTCAAAGGCGTCGGTGATTGAGGCAATTATAAAGAATGCGCCTGCAAGCAAATCTCCGAGATTCCAGCGTCCGACGTAGCTGAACTGGGAACGCAGGGTTAAGAACACCATAATCACAGGCACAAGGAATACCCGTGACAGACTGAGAATATTCGGTACGTTTAAGGTTTTTGCCGTTTTCATAATTTACGCTTTTGTGTTTTGATTTAACCGCCGAGGTATGCGTCTATTACCCTCTTGTCGTGAAGCAGTTCCTGTCCTGTTCCTTGCAGGGTTATTTCGCCTGTTTCAAGCACGTAGGCGTAGTCCGCAACGTTCAGGGCACCAAATGCGTTTTGTTCGACAAGGAGCACCGTTTTTCCTTTGCGGTTAATTTCTTTTATGATTTCAAAAACTTCCTGAACGAGCAGCGGCGCAAGTCCCAGCGATGGTTCGTCCATCATTACAAGTTCGGGATTGCTCATAAGCGCGCGTGCAAGCGCAAGCATCTGCTGTTCGCCTCCGGAGAGTGTTCCTCCGGGCTGCCAGCTGCGTTCTTTGAGGCGGGGAAAAAGTTCGAACGCTTTTGCGATTGATTTTTCAATTTCGTCCGCTTTACGCTGATATCCGCCGAGTTTCAGGTTTTCAAGCACCGTGAGGTGCGGGAATATCCTGCGGCCTTCCGGGCAGAGCGCGACACCGGCTTTAAGAATGTCCTCGGGTGTCTGCGTCGTAAGCTCTATGCCGTCCCAGCTTATGCTGCCGGAGGCTTTTACAAGTCCGGCAACGGCCCGGAGCGTTGAGCTTTTTCCGGCTCCGTTGGCACCTATGAGCGTAACTATTTTCCCTTTCGGAACTTCAAGCGATATGCCGCGCACTGCTTCTATGCCGCCGTAACGAATTGCAAGCCGTTCAATTTTAAGCATTTGCCGCTGCCTCCTTTCCGAGGTAGGCTTCCAAAACTTTGGGGTTTCTGCGGATTTCAGCCGGTGTTCCTTCTGCGATCAGTCTGCCGTAGTCAAGAACACGGATCCATTCCGAAATGCCCATAACAACTTTCATGTCGTGTTCAATCATAAGAATCGTGACACCGAATTTGTCGCGGATTTTTCTGATAAAGTCCATAAGTTCAAGGCTTTCCTGTGGGTTCATGCCGGCTGCCGGTTCGTCAAGAAGCAGCAGTTTCGGGTCTGTCGCAAGGGCGCGGGCAATTTCCAGCCTGCGCTGTTCGCCGTAAGGAAGTCCCGTGGCGATTTCACCGGCAAGATGTCTGAGTCCCACGGTTTCAAGCAGCGCAAGCGATTTTTCTTTCATTTCGCGTTCTTCGCGCACGAAGCCCGGGAGCATGAAGGGAGCCGCCCACCATGGCGATTTTTGGCGCACCCAGCAGGCGGTCATAACGTTCTGAAGCACCGTGCCGCCGGAGAAAAGGCGTATGTTCTGGAAGGTTCTGGCAATGCCTTTTTTGCTGACTTCGTGCGGTTTGAGTTTGGATATGTCTTCGCCAAGGAATATAACTTTTCCTTCCGTCGGCTTGTAGAAGCCTGTGATTATGTTGTAGACGGTGGTTTTACCGGCGCCGTTCGGGCCTATAAGGCTCGTTATCGTGCCTTCCGTGCATTCCATATCGAGGTTGCCTACGGCGGTAAGGCCTCCGAAACGTATCGTAACGTTTTCAGTTTTGAGGACAGACGCTGACATTTATTTGCCCTCCTTTTTTCTGTTTATAAAGCCGTACAGGCTTTCCCAGCTGAATTCGTAGCCCCCGATAATGCCTTCTCTTTTGCGGAGAATTATAAACAGCAGAATTATCGAGAAGATTACCATGCGCATACCGGGCACACCGTGAATTTCAAACGAGCCGATGTATATCGTGCTTTCAACAAAACGCAGCCATTCAAGCAGTATGGTGATTATAACCGCCCCCGCCAGTGAGCCGGTAATCGAACCGAGACCGCCTACAACGACGAACATGAGAATGTTGTAGGTCAGCTGGAAGTTGAACATTTTCGGGTCGATCGTAGTTATAAGACTGCCCTGCAAAGCTCCGCCGACACCCGCGAAGAATGCGCCTATCGCAAAGGATATCGCTTTTGCCTTGTAGGTGTTGATGCCCATCGCTTTTGCCGCGACTTCGTCGTCGCGTATCGCGCGGAGCGTGTTGCCGAAGTTGCTCGAGAGCAGTTTGATTATCGTGTAAAAAGTCAGTATGCACCAGAAATAGTTCCAGCCGAGGTTTGCGTAGGCGGGAATTCCTTTGAGACCGAGCGAACCGTTTGTAATTGACGTGGTGTTTGTAAAAATTACGCGGATTATTTCGGCAAAGCCGAGCGTGGCAATTCCGAGATAGTCTCCGCCGAGACGGAGTACAGGAAGAGCTATAAGCAGCCCTGCCAGCGCCGCCGCGAAACCGCCGAGCAGTACCGCCGCAAAGAACGGAGCGTGCATTACGCTGAATGGCCAGATACAGGGCTTGAGGATGTACATTGCCTGTTTCTGAGCGGCAGGAAGAATAAGCATTGCGCAAACGTAAGCGCCTATCGCCATAAAGCCCGCGTGACCGAGCGAGAACATTCCGGTAAAGCCGTAGATAAGGTTCAGCGAAACGGCAAGAATGGCGTTAACGGCTATAAGGTTTATAACCTGAACGACGTAGCTGTCAAAACATCTGTCCGCAAGGAAAAGGAACGCGGCAAGAAGCGTGATACAGCCTAAATTGAGGGATAGTTTCTTCGTTCTGTCCATTAGATTTTATCCTCCAGTTCTTCGCCGAACAGACCGGTAGGTCTTACAAACAGCACAAGGATAAGCAGAACAAACGCAAAGGCGTCCCTGTAACCCGATAGCTCGGGGAAAAACGCGACAATCATAATTTCTACAAAGCCTAAGATGAGACCACCCGCCATAGCTCCCTGAACGGAGCCTATGCCGCCGAAAACAGCCGCTATAAACGCTTTGAAGCCGGGCATAACGCCCATAAACGGGTTAATCTGCGGGTATCTCATTCCCCACATAATACCGGCGGCGGCTGCCAATCCGGAGCCTATCGCGAAGGTGAGCGCGATTATGCTGTCTACCTTTACACCCATAAGGCGCGTTGTTTCTATATCTTTTGATATTGCTCTCATTGCGAGCCCCGGCTTTGTTTTGTAGAGCATCCACATAAGCCCCGCTACAAGCAGGAAGGAGCACACCGGCACAAAAACCGCAAGCGGCGTTATTGATACGCTGCCAAGCTTGATTGTGCGGACAAGCAGTTCGTTGCGCACCGAGTCCATCGAGCGCGGAACTCCCGTAAAGAGAACAATACAGATGTTTTCAATGAAAAATGAAACGCCGATTGCGGAGATAAGCGCCGAAATTCTGGGCGCCGAACGCAGCGGTCTGTAAGCTATTCTGTCTATGACAACCCCGAAAAGAGCGGTTCCGGCAATGGTGACCAAAACTGCCACCCCCCACGGAAGATGAAACAGCGTGACACAGAAAAGCACTATGTAGGTGCTTACCATAAATATATCCCCGTGTGCGAAGTTAATCAGCCTGAGGATACCGTAGACCATCGTGTAGCCGATGGCTATAAGCCCGTAAAGGCTTCCGAGCGACAGCGCGTTAAAAACGTGCTGTATAAACATGGCAAAGGACATATTGTTTCCCTCGTTCCTTATTGCGGAATAATAATCATAAGGGGAGACGGGCGTCTCCCCTTTATATCTGCCTTAAAACCCTATTTGGGATCGACAACCTTGTAGAACTTGCGTTCGCCGCCGACAATGCGCATTATACCGATTGATTTTTCGGCGTCGTGTGTTGCGTTGATCGTCGTTTTGCCCGTTACGCCCGGGAAATCGACTGTTTTTGCAAGGGCTTCCTGAATTTTTTCAGGTTCAGCGCTGCCTGCGCGTTTGATTGCGTCAATAATGATTGAGTACGCATCGTAGCCGCATGCCGCAAGAGCGTTGGGAAGTTTGTCTTTGTAGAGCTTCTTCCAGCTTTCGGTGAACGCTTTTTGCGTTTCGTTCATTTCAGGCATTTCAGGCGCGTAGGCAAACGTTGTGAAGCTGTAGCCTTCGCATGCTTTTCCGGCTATCTTTACAATCTCAGGATTGTCCGTTGCGTCGCCGCCGAGAATTTCAAATTTGGCGCCGAGTTCGCGTGCTTGGCGCATAATGATTGCCGCTTCCGCGAAGTTTGCCGGTATGTAGAGAACGTCAGGGTTTTTGCTGATGATTTCGGTAAGCTGTGCCGTGAAGTCCTGATCTCCGCTCTGATAGTTAAGTTTTGCAACGATTTTTCCGCCGTTCTTCGTGAAATGATCCTCGAAGAACGAGGCAAGACCTACGCTGTAGTCGGTCGTAACTTCAATAAGGCATGCAGCCGTTTTGGCTTTGAGTTCGTCAAGTGCATACTGTGATGCGCCTGCGCCCTGGAAGGGGTCAATGAAGGCGACTCGGAACGAATATTTTTTGCCCTGTGTAACCATCGGGTTCGTGCAGGAGGTTCCAACCATAGGGATTCCGTTCTTTTCGGCGACGTCTCCGCCTGCCATTGCGAGCGATGAGCCGTAGGTTCCAACGATTGCGTTGACTTTTTCTTTCGAAATAAGTCTCTTTACGGCGTTTGCCGCTTCGACCTTGTCAGATTTGTTATCGACAACGATAAGTTCGATCTTTTTGCCAAGGACTTCTTTTTGTTCCTCGTAGGCAAGGTTGACTCCGTCAAGTTCAAGCCCGCCGCCGACAGCGTTGCCGCCGGTAATCGGAAGATAAACGCCGATTTTGATTGTGTCGGCATTTGCCGAAGGCCCTGACGCAGGTTTCATTGCGAACCATCCGGCGCAAATGATGATAATAACTGCCAGTGCGATAAGTGCTTTCTTCATTGTACATCCCTCCGTTTGAGTATGTGCAGCTTTAGCGCATTCCGTAAAAGACAATGCCCGTTCATTATAGCGTAAAACGAACGGCTTGTGCAATTTTTCAGCATAAAATTCAGCAATATTTTTGAAATTTTTGAAATTTGTTATAATACAGCAGAACAAAGGAGATTATGCCATGGGAAAAATAGAACCGACAGATGAAGCCATAGAATATCTGAGCCGAAAAGACAAAAAACTCGGAGCATTCATAGCCCGCAGGGGAAAACTGTGCGCCGCTTCCTACGATTCTCTTTTTCATGCGCTCGTGTCTTCGGTGATAGTACAGCAGATTGCGACCCCGGCTGCCGAGGCGATAGAAAAACGAGTAATTGACGGTTTGGGAGAAATTACGCCTGAACGTTTCAAAGACGTTACCGTTAAAGAGTTGAAAAGTTTTGGGCTTTCACAGAGAAAAGCGGAATACATTGCCGGCATAACAAAACTTGCAAACAGCGGAGGTCTGGATTTTGAAGAACTGAACGGACTGAGTGACGAAGAGATAACAGAACGGCTGCTGAAAATACGCGGCGTCGGACCGTGGACTGTTGAAATGCTTTTAATGTTCTGTTTCTGCCGTCCCAACGTAACAAGCTACGGCGATTTGGCGATAAGACGCGGCGTTATGAAGCTGTACGGGCTGAAAGAGCTTTCAAAGAAGCGTTTCAGCCGTTACGCAAAACGCTGGTCACCCTGCTGCACAACCGCTTCACTTTACCTTTGGGAAGCCGCGGTTGACAGCGGGCTTTCGGACACAAAACGCACAACAAAACGCAAAGGTACGGCTCTTGCAAAAGAAGCTGCAGATTAATTGCGTACAATAGATTGGAGATTGATTGCGTACAATGCGTTACTGTTTCGGATATGAATTCAGACTGGCGGGAAAACTCTTTATTGCCGAAGAAGACGGCTTCATCACTGCCGTTTCCAAAACGGCGGACAATTCCTGCGTACTGCGTGAAACAAGCTTAATCCGCGAAACAAAGAGGCAGCTTGAAGAATATTTTGGCAAAACACGGACGCATTTCACGCTTCCGCTGAAACCTGAGGGAACGGATTTTCAGAAGAAAATTTGGGCAGAACTTGAAAAAATCCCGTACGGACAGACAATATCCTACGGAGAGCTTGCAAAACGCGCAGGGAATCCGCGCGGCGCACGCGCGGCAGGCAGTGCTTGCAATAAAAATCCTGTCTGCATAATTATTCCGTGCCACAGGGTTGTCGCAGCAGACGGAAGCCTCACCGGCTATGCATACGGAATTGAGACTAAACAAATGCTTTTGGAAATGGAGCGCCGCAGCTGAAAATACTGAAAATAATGTCTGCCGTCAGAAAACGGCATGGGTCAGAACGTTTCGGTCTCTTTTGAGGTTAATCTTCCTTATGCAAAGCGCTTGCAGGCAGCTCCACAACTTCACCCGACTCTTCGCCGAATTCAGCGTCAAAGATTTCTTCCTGTTCCGCTTTTGCTGCTTCAGCCTTTTCTCTCGGCGAAACTTTCATTTTGAAGGTATGGAAACTTATTCCGCCCTGCCCTGTCAGAAGCTTTGAAACAAACGAGATAACAAAGAGCAGTCCGAACAGCAGAAGGAAAAAGAGCAGTCCCGCCCCAATAAGCGGCAAAAGGACGTACGCCAGCAACATTCCTGTAAATATCCAAAGCATTAAACGAATAAGCATCATTTTTTGACACCGCGTTTCTTCGCCGCAGACGTTTTCTTTGCCGCCTGTCCGGCTTTGCTTCTGCCCTTCTCCGACGGTTTCAACTTCGTTTTTTTCCTGTTAAGCTCCGGCTCGTAGAACGGCTTTTTTATTTCTGCGCGGCCCGCTGTCTTTTTCTCCGCGGACTTCCTCTCCGGCGCTGCTTTAGGACGAGCGGACGGTATGCGTTTTCTGCTTTCCTTTCTGCCGTCGTCTGTCTTCGCTTCTGCGCTGTCCCTGTATGTCGGACGTTCTTCTTTCATTTTTCCGCTGCGGTAACGTTCCTTTTCGGGAAGCATTTTTTTGCGCGGCACTTTTCTGTCTGCCGCTGTTTTTTCACCGCTTCTGCGTTTTGAAGCGGCGGTTTCGGGCTTTTCATCGCGCTGTACTGCTCTTCTGCTGTCCTTTTTCGTAACGCTGTGCGCTTTCGGTTCCAAAGCAAGCGCACTGCCCTCCGCGTCTTTTCTGCGAAGCTGACCGCACGCCGCGTCAATATCGCTCCCCTGTTCCTGACGAAGCTCGTTTTCAAATCCTGCAGTGTCGAGCACCTTTTTGAATTTCAGAATGTCTTTTGCCTCAGGCACATCGTATCTGCCGTCAACTGAGTTAAACGGTATGAGGTTGATAAAAACGTGAATACCCTTCAAGAAACGCACAAGAGCCCTCGCATGCTCAACACTGTCGTTAACCCCTCCGAAAAGAGTATATTCTATTGAAACGCGGTCGCCTGTTTTTTCCTGATAATTTTTAATCGCTTCCTTAAGCTCTGCCAACGGAAAACGTTCGTTCACGGGCATAAGCCTGCTTCTCAGCTCATCGTCAACGGCGTGAAGCGAAACCGCAAGACGGACGCCGAGTTTTTCTTCCGCAAGCGCCTCAATTCCCGGCACTATGCCGCTGGTGGAAATTGTAATGTGGCGTATTCCGAGATTGCGCAGCTTTTCATCGTTAAGCATACGCACGGATTTGAAAACCTCATCCCTGTTAAGCATCGGCTCTCCCATGCCCATATAGACAATGTTGTTTATATCGCGTCCAAGCAACGCTTCCATGGCAAGAAACTGTCCTGCTATTTCACCGCTTGAAAGATTGCGCACAAAACCCGACAGCCCCGTAGCGCAGAAAGTACAGCCGAGCGGGCAGCCAACTTGCGTTGAAATACACGCGGTCAGGCGTACGCCCGATTTCAGCAGCACGCTTTCAACAGTATTTCCGTCGCGCAGCTGCCAGAGAAATTTGCGGGTTCCGTCTTTTGATTTCTGCTCGCGCACAAGCGCCGGCGCGGAAAAATCCAATTCCTCCGCAAGTTTTTCGCGAAGCGTTATTGACAGATTAGTCATTCCCTCAACATCAAAAACGCGCTTCTGCCAAATCCACTGAAGCAACTGATCTGCCCTGAATTTCGGCTGCTTGAGCCTTTCAAGCAGTTCCAGCCACTGTTCTTTATTCAAATCAAGAGCGTAAAGCTTCATCCCACATACCTCGCGTCAAAATATTTGCTAAAAATATTATAGCGTAAAACCGCGTATGTCACTACGCATTTCGGCGGATTATGCGTTCAGGCTGTTTTCGTCAAGCAGAAATTCAAACAGACTGCAGTGCAAAATACCTTCATTGTCCATATAGCTTGAGGGAATTTCCATTTCTATGATAACTTTGCGGAAGAAATCGCCGGTCAGTTTGAAAGATGCCAGTTCAGCCTGCGTCTTCTCTTCGGACTGCATTTCGTAAGCAGACTGAATATAGATGCGTTTGTCGCCGAGATTCACAACAAAATCAATTTCTCTCTGCCTCGTCATACCTCCTGAACGCTCAGCAACAACTCCAACGTCAACGGAACAGCCGCGCGAAATCAGTTCGTTGTATATCAGATTTTCCATTAAATGCCCTTTGTCAAACTGTCTGTAATTTATTCTTGCGTTGCGCAAGCCTAAATCGGTAAAGTAAAATTTGCTCGGATAGCTGAAATAGCGTTTGCCTTTAATGTCAAATCTTTTAGCTTCGCTGACGATAAAAGCCTCTTTAATGTGCTCAATGTAGGTGCTTATCGTAGAGCTTTTAAGAGCTGTTTTCTGCGTGCTGCAAAGCGTGTTGGCAATGCTGGAGGCGTTTGTCAGCGACCCCGTTGAGGAACTGAGCAGATCGAGAAGCTCTGCCAGAATTTCCGTACGTTCTATTTTATAGCGTTCAACAATGTCGCGGATGTACACTTCATTAAACAGTGCGGTAAGATATTCTGTTTTCTGCTCTCTGCCCGAAAGAAACGGTACTTCGGGCAGTCCGCCGAAAAGCATATATTCGTTCAGATTGTCTCGTTTGCTTCCGCCTGCGTAATTGTGATACTCGGCAAAGGAAAGCGGGGACACACGGATTTGTGACGCTCTGCCGCGAAACTCAGTTGCTATGTCGCTCGAAAGAAATTTGGAGTTGCTGCCTGTAACATACACGTCAAGATTATTTCTGTCGCGCAGTTCGTTCAACAGATCGTAAATAGTTACCTTGTCAGAGGTTCCCGGATAATTAACCTGTTTGCAGAATTGCAGTTCGTCTATAAAAACATAAAATTTTTCTGCGGAACCCTTCGTACGCTGATTGATGAAATCAAGCAGGACAAACGGATCTCTGTATTTGAAATCTTCCAGTTTATCCAGTTTTATCTCTATAATGTTCTTCGGACTCACACCGTCCGCCTCAAGTCTGCCTCGATAGAGCACAAACAGAAGTGTCGATTTTCCGCTGCGCCTTAAACCGGTAATAACTTTAACTTTTCCGTTCCACGCATAACCGGCAAGTTTCTGTACATATCTCTCTCTCTTTATCATTTGGGCACCTCTTTAGGGGAAAGTTACATCATATTTGTTGCAACTTTCCCCTATGATAGATATTTTAAGCATTTAAGTCAAGTAAAACTTACTGCCGGTACGCTCAAAACATCATTGTGTCGCAAAATCCGTGCTGCACGGTTTTCTTCCGATATTTCAGAATTTACAAGCCCATACTGACCGCTGCCTGAAGCAGAAGCATCTGTTCGACGTAAAGTATGCCGCAGAGCGGAA
>JAUNNW010000025.1:0-5675 GCA_030531285.1 Synergistaceae bacterium
CGAAGCTCGCGTTTTGCGCGGTCAAATTTATTTTCGCTGTTTCTTGAAAAATAACGTTTCTTTTCACCGTGCGCAGCGTCTCTGCGAGGCCTTGAACTGCTTTCGCCTGAATTTTTTATCGGCGTAATCTTTTCGGCGTGAAGTCCTTCTTTTTCAAGCCTGCCGCTTCTTGCGTCAAAGAGTCTGCCTGCGTTTGCGGAAAGTTCAACCGTTATTCCGTCGTCGCGCAGTTTTATGTTGCCTACGTCTTCGCGTCCTATGCCTATGGCGCGGCATAGAAGCCCGAGCAGAGGGCCAACCTGCCAGCCGTTTTTTCGCCCTTCCCTGAAATGTACGCGTATTCCGCCCGACATTTCTGAGCTTTTGAATTTGTCTTTTGAGGTGTCCCGTTCGCGGTCTCTTTTTTCCGCGGCAGCGCGGCCGCGTTCTTTTTCCCAGTCCATTTCGCGCTGTATGTCTTCGCGGATTGAATAGCCGCCAGGTCTGCTGCCGTAAGCCTTTGCAAGAAGTCCGGATACCAGCGTTTCAGCCTCATCACGTTCAAGCAACTCACGAGCCCACTGAGCATAGTCCTCTGATTCAAATGCGCTGTCAAGAACTTCCTGCTCAAAACGAAGTCTTGACTGCTGGTCTATTTCCGCAGCATCGGGTGCAGGCATCCACTGCATTTTGAGATTTGATTTCGCCATTCGGAGCATAAATTTAAACTGTTTTGTTTCGCGGGCTGTGAGAAGGATAAGGTTGCTGCCTTCCTGTCCTGCTCTCCCCGTGCGTCCGCTTCGGTGTACAAAGGCTTCAAGATTCTGCGGAAGTCCGTACTGTATTACGTGGCTTACGCCTTCAATGTCAAGACCGCGGGCGGCAACATCCGTAGCGACAAGTATTTGAACGCGTCCGCCGCGGAGCGCGCCGAGAGCAGTGTTTCTTTCACGCTGGCTCATGTCGCCGTGTATTGCGGTTGCGCGGAAACCTCCGTCGCAGAGTCTGTCCGCAATTTCCTGAGTTTCAGCCCTTGTGCCGCAGAAAAGCAGTGCGCGTGCAGGATTTTCCCAAACCAGCACGTTCGTGAGCCCTTCAAAACGTCTGCGCGACGGGATTATGCATGCGCGCTGCGTAATGTCTTCGTGGGTAGTTACGTCGGAAACAAGCGAAATACGCCGCGGGGCATTCAGATAGCGTTTTGCGAGCGCAAAAATTTCAGGCGGCATGGTTGCCGAGAAAAGCCAGGTGCGCTCCGTATGGGGCATTGTATCAAGAATTCCTTCCAGTTCCTCGCGGAAGCCCATATCAAGCATGTCGTCGCCTTCGTCAAGCACGACGCTGCGTATTGTTTCGCCTTTGAACGTTCCCCTGCGTATATGGTCAAGAATACGCCCAGGAGTGCCCACGATAACGTTTGCACCGTCCTTTAAAGTCCTTATCTGACGTTCCATATCCATTCCGCCGACAAGCGAGGCAACTTTTACTCGGCAATAAGCGCCCGCCCAGTTGAATTCGCGTGCAGTCTGCAATGCGAGTTCGCGCGTAGGCGAAAGCACGAGAATCTGCGGGACGCCAGTTTCGCTTTCGTCAAGAATGTTCAGAAGCGGAAGAGCGAAAGCAAGTGTCTTGCCCGAGCCTGTTTTTGCCTGAACTATGAGGTCGCCGTCAAGAAAGGTTTCGTCTTCAAGAATACTTACCTGAACGGGCATCGGGGACTCAAAGCCTTTTTTGTCAAGAGCCATAACAAGCTCTTTTCGCAGATTGAAGTCTGCGAATTTGATATTTGTTTCTGCCATTTTGAAAATCCTCCCAATTCGTGCTGAAGCAGCAAAACAAATCAGGCGAAAAGTACAGGTGAAAATCCCGAAGCGGAGAGCCGCTGACTGAAAAGTTTCGTGCTGCAGCTTGCAGATGGCTGTATGCCACAAGGCATAATTATCGCTGTTTTGGCAGATTTGTCAAGGCAGACAGACGGACAGCCGTTTTGCGGCTGTTTGAGAGTTTCTTTGAGCAGGCACTTTTTCACGTTTTTGTAGTATAATAGCGCTGTCATGAATAAAATTTTGCACCTCTGCACAATATTTGAAGGAGTCAGCCGGCGCGTTGTCGCGGCGGTCTGTTTTTCTGCCGCTATGCTTTCAGTCTGTGTTTTCTGTACATCTGCCTGTGCTTCGCAGCAATTTGACCCGCAGAAGGTGTGCGGCCCGAAGCTGGAAAAGCTCTGTATGGTTATCGTGAATAATACAGACGCGCAGATTCTCGCCGCTGAGAACGGAGACCTTGACGTTGTAAGCGATATTGTGCGTCCTTCGGATATTCAGATAATCAGCCGCAATAAGAACTTTGACACTTCCATGGCGCGTGCCTTCCACGCTTTTTTCATGCTTATGAATACCACAGACGGCATTTGGAAAGACAAATACGTAAGACAGGCTGCCGCGCAGTCTATTGACAGAAACAATATCGTGCGCACGATTTTTTCAGGTTATTGCGAGCCTATCAACAGTTGGCTGCCGCCTGTTTCTCCATGGGCGCTGCAGGGAAGAAGCGCAAACCTTTTCAACCGCGCTGCCGCGCGCGCCAAGCTTAAAAAACTGGGTTACAGCTGGGGAATTAACGGAATGTTGATTGCGCCTGACGGTAAGCCGGTAAAGAAAATGAAGCTTTTAACGCCGCTTGCCAAGGTCGCACCGACCACAGCCGAACTGGCGGAGCAGGTTGCCGATTCGCTTCGTTCGGCAGGATTTCCCGTTGAAGCCGAACCTATGGATTTTTCCGCAATGATTTCAAAAATCGACAGGAAAGAATATTCGCTTGCGGTTATGGCGTGGTCAATGGGCAGAAATCCCGACTCGCTTCATGGATTTTATCACAGCTCGCAGAATATTCCGGGCGGCTACAACATGACTGGAATAGCGGACAAAAATCTTGACAAAGCACTTGACGGAATCGTTTCCGCAAGAAACAAAGAGGAAGCGAGAAAGGCTTCCGATAAAGCCCAGCAGCTGCTTGAAGACCTTGTACCTTCCGTTCCGATATACAGCAGATTATCCGTTGCCGCAGTTTCAAATTTCTGGAAAAATATTATAACGACGGAACGAATGACCGCCGACAATATGTGGACGATTATGCTTGCCGAACCTAAAAACGGGAAAAAACGTCCCATGCGCATGCTTCTTGCCGAGGAGCCGAGAAATCTTAATCCTTTTACGGCGAGCAGCGCCTATTCGTGGCAGGTGCTTGGCATGATGTACGAGGGACTGCTTGAAACAAATCCATTTACGCTTGAAGATATGCCCGGACTTGCCGCAAAATGGTCGGTCAGGGCGGAGAAAAACAAAACGGTAATCAGTTTCAGGCTAAAGCCCGGACTGTTGTGGAGCGACGGGAGTAAAATAACGTCGCACGATTTTGCCGAAACGATACATTTTATACAATCTAATAAAATTCCACGCTTTCTTGACGCGGTTAAGAACGTGAAATCTGTTGCGTGTCCGACCGACTTGGATATAGTTGTTACCCTGTCTGGTGAGAGCTACTGGTATCTGGATAAAATAGGCGGTATGCTCTGTATGCCGGCTAAAACGCTTAAAGCGGTTAAAGACTGGCAGAACTGGAATCCGCTTGACAAATCGCAGAAATTCGGGCCGTACGGCTTTATATGCACGGGACCGTTTATATTTGAAAGCTACAGACAGGGGGAATACGTTATGTTCCGGCGCAACGGAAATTACAGGAGGCTGAAACAGTGAGAAGGGGATGGCTTCGCCGAAGGGCAGCTGCATCGCTGCTGGTGCTTTTCGTCGTTCTTGTCCTGAACTTTATTCTGTTCAGGGTTATGCCCGGTGATGCCGTCAGCACAATTATTGACCCTAATTTCTCGCCGGAAGCAAAGGCAAGGCTGCGCGAGCTTTACGGGTTAGACAAGCCGATTTTGCAGCAGTTCTTTATATATCTCAGACAGATGCTTACCTTTCGTTTCGGACTTTCTTTCCTCAGCCAGCGTCCGGTATGGGAGGAGCTTGTTTCGCGGCTTCCGCTTACTCTTGTTCTTATGGGCTGTTCGATGCTTCTGTCAGCTGTAATCGGTATATGGCTCGGCATTAAAGCGGCGCTTAACAGAAACAAATTCGCGGAAAAGTTTGTACTGCGGGCAGGGGCTGTTACCGCCTCTTTCCCGGGATTTTTCGTACAACTCGTTCTGCTTATGCTTTTTGCCAGAACGTTCCGCATATTTCCGCTTCGAGGCAGTCTTTCGGTGCCGCCTCCGGCCGGAACGTGGGCTCTGTTCTGTGATTATGCGCATCATCTTGCCCTGCCTGTAATATCGCTTACGATTATGGGTTTCGGCGGCTGGGCATTGTATGTGCGCAATTTAATGGTGCGCGTCTTAAATGAAGATTACATTGTAATGGCTGAAGCCAGAGGACTTTCAAAGAAGCGTGTCATATACGGACACGCGTTCAGAAGTATTCTTCCGCCGATATTTACAATCCTGCTTATGTCGCTGCCCGGACTTGTTTCCGGCGCGGTTATCACAGAGTCTGTTTTTTCACTGCACGGAGTAGGCACTTTTCTTGTGGAAGCAGTGTCCGGCAACGATTATCCGGCGGCGGGGGCGGCTTTTTATCTGCTTGCGCTTATAACAGTCATCTGCAATCTGCTTGCTGACGTTATGTACGGCGTTGTTGACCCGCGCGTGCGGCTTGAGGAGAAAAACTGATGAAGACGCCGTCCGGACTTTTGAAACGCAGAAGCGTAATTGCTTTCATAATAATCTGCCTTGCCGGACTTTTTGCCCCGCTGCTCGCAGGAGGTTATCCGTCAGACGCGGTCGGCGCACCTTTTGCAAGACCGGTATGGTGGAACAGTGCGCTTTCTTCAACGCGCGAATTTACGGTTGATACAAACGGCGTCAGTTTTGACTGGAACAAACTGCCGCCTGCGCTGTTCAAGCTGAACGGTACGGTTGAAGGCGAAGACGTGAGGATAGTTTTTGCCTCGCCGGAAAAGGAATTTGAAATAGCTCGTTTTGACGGAAAACAGAAGCAGCTTCTGAACATTGATGCACGCGACATGATTTTCAAACAGCAGCTCGGTCTGCCGCTTGTCGGAAACGCAACGGAACAGCTTTTTCCCTGCAAAGGTAAATATTCGCTCAGAATAGAAGGAGCGTCAAAGGCAAATCTGCTGTTTTCGCTTCCCGGGGCAAGGCAGGGACTGCTCGGCACAGACCAGCGCGGAAGGGACGTTTTTGCGCTCTTCCTTTACGGAATACGCACGTCGCTGCTTATAGGAATTATAGCTACTTTGGTCGCTTCCGTTCTCGGACTCGGCTTCGGACTTGCGGCAGGCTATGCCGGAGGCTGGACGGATGCGGTAATTATGCGGACGGTTGACGTGTTGCTTTCGATACCAACAATGCCGATCTTAATGATACTTGCCGGCGTGTGGGGCAAAGGACTGTGGCAGATAGTTGTTACGCTCTCGCTTTTTTCGTGGATGGGAACAGCGCGCTCTGTCCGTTCGCTTGTTCTTTCCGTCCGCGAAAGCCAGTGGATAGAAGGACTCAAAGCGTTCGGCGCTAAACGCTCCTATATTCTCGTACGCCATCTCATTCCCGAAACGGCGCCGATTATGCTTGCCAACCTTGCGCTCGGTGTTCCCGGAGCCATTTTGTCCGAGGCGGCGCT
>JAUNNW010000025.1:5775-11958 GCA_030531285.1 Synergistaceae bacterium
GCCATTGCCTGCGCTCTTGCCTGTTCTCCGCAGCTTCTGCTTGCGGACGAGCCGACAACCGCCCTCGACGTAATTACACAGGCAGGCATACTTAAGCTGCTTGAAAAATTGAGAAAAGAAACAGGAATAACGATACTGCTTGTAACCCATGACCTGCCGATGGCTGCCTCCGTATCCGACAATCTGCTTGTAATGAAAGACGGGGTAATCGTAGAATGCGGAAGTTCACAGGAGCTTACTGCGGCGCCGCAGACAGATTACGCCAAAAAACTGCTTGCGGCGATAGAGCTTCCTGCCAAACAGCCGAGAGAAAAGCTTTCCGGCAGGCTTGCGGTAAACGCTGAAGATATAACGGTGCGTTTTGAATCTAAAAACGGAAGCTCCCATACCGCTGTTGACCGAATTTCACTGTGTCTTCGCGAAGGCGAAACGCTTGCGATAGTCGGCGAATCTGGCAGCGGCAAAACAACGCTTCTGCGTACGCTGATGGGTTTGCAAAAAACATCTTCAGGCGCTGTTCGGCTGTTCGGAAAAAGAGCGGAAATTCTTCCTGAAAAAGAGCGTTCGGAGCTATTAAGGCTGTGCGGCTACGTGCCTCAGGACCCGTACGGTGCACTGCCTCCGGGGTTGACGGCGCTTGAGGCGGTTATGGAACCGTTTGTTATTTCCGGCAGTTTGCTTAATAAGACTGAACAGCGCGAAGCGGCGGAAAAACTGCTTGCAGACGTGGGCTTGCGCGGCGAAAGGATACTGAATTCGCGCGCCGTTGCGCTTTCCGGCGGGCAGAGGCAGAGAGTAGAACTCGCACGCGCTCTTGCCCTTTCGCCGAAGCTTCTGCTCTGCGATGAACCGACATCGATGCAGGACGTTTCCACAAGAACTGATATAATAGAACTGCTTGAAAGCAGAGTAGAGCAGGGAACGTCGCTGGTATTCGTGACGCATGATCTTATGCTTGCTGCCTCGGCGGCTGAAAAAATTATGGTTATGAAAGACGGCAGACTTTGCGAATATGGAAATTCCTGCGAAGTTCTGAGCAGTCCGAAGCATCCTTATACAAAGGCGCTGCTTGAGTCAGTGCCGAAAAATTCGGCAGCACGGTTTTAACACACTATAAAACGGAGGGGTATGGAGTGAAACAGTTTTTTAAGGATTTTAGGGAGTTTGCATTGCAGGGCAACGCGCTTAATTTGGCAATCGGTGTCGTTATAGGCGGAGCGTTCGGCAAAATTGTCAGTTCGTTTGTCAGCGATATAATTACGCCGCTGCTTGGTCTTGTAACCGGCGGAGTCGATTTTTCAGGGCTGTTTTACAATCTTTCCTCAACGCCTGTCGAAAATCTTGCAAAGGCACAGGAGTCTGGAATACCGGTGCTTGCCTACGGTATGTTCATTCAGAACGTGATTGATTTCTTAATCACAGCCTTTGCGATTTTTATTGCGCTGCGCTCAATGATGCGTTTCAAAAAGAAAGAGGAAGAAGCGCCTGCAAAACCTGCACGCCTGTGCCCGTACTGCAAGTCCGAAATAGCGGACGACGCAACCCGCTGCCCGCACTGCACATCAGAGCTTTAGACTTAAAATCTGCTTAAAGCACAAAACGACAGCGCCGGATTTTTCCGGCGCTGTCGTTTTGCTGCAAGATTTTATCCTTTTGCGTGTTCCTCAATTTCTTGCGCTGAAACGCGTGTAAGCTCGGTTTTCGGCAGTGTCTTCAAAATTTCCCATGCTGTGTCAAGAGATTCGTCTATACTGCGCGTTTCTCGTTTTCCCTGTGCGAGAAATTTGTTTTCAAAGAGTTCTCCGAATTGGAGGAGTTTTCTGTCGTCTGCGGACAATTCGTCTTCTCCCACAACTTCCGCAAGAGAACGTATTTCCCGCGCTCTGCTGTATGACGCAAAAAGCTGGCTTGATACTGATGGGTGGTCTTTTCTTGTATATCCTTCTCCGATGCTGTCTTTCATCAGTCTTGATAGGCTGGTTAGTACGCCTATCGGCGGATATATGTTCTTTGAGTCAAGCTCGCGCGACAAAGTTATCTGTCCTTCGGTTATGTAGCCGGTTAGGTCAGGTATCGGATGCGTTATGTCATCGTTCGGCATGGAAAGAATTGGAAGCTGCGTTATGCTTCCGGCAGAGCCTCGCACTATGCCGGCGCGCTCGTAAAGAGAGGCAAGGTCTGAATAAAGATACGCAGGGTAGCCCTTTCGGCTCGGGACCTCTCCCGCGGCGCTTCCAAGTTCGCGAAGCGCTTCGCAGTAGTTGGTTATGTCAGTCATTATGACAAGCACGTGCATTCCAAGCTCATAGGCAAGGTATTCGGCGGTTGTCAGCGCCATTCGCGGTGTAGCTATACGTTCAATTACGGGTTCGTCCGCAAGGTTTAGGAATGTTACGATGTTGCTGCTGTCTCCCTTTGCCGCGAGTTCGCGCGTAAAAAATGCCGCATCGTCGTGTTTTATGCCTATTCCGGCAAAAACAACGGCAAACTGTTCGTCCCCGCTTATTTCAGACTGTGTGGCTATCTGCACCGCAAGCTGATTGTGAGGCAGTCCGTTGCCTGAAAAAATAGGAAGTTTTTGTCCGCGGATAAGCGATGTCAGCGTATCTATGGCAGAAATGCCAGTATGTATGCAGTTTTTTGGATACTGCCGCGCCGTAGGGTTAAGAGGCAGCCCGTTTATGTCAACTTTTTTGCCGCCGTATATTGTCCCGAGTCCGTCGCGGGGTTCTCCAAGCCCGTTAAAAGTCCGTCCGAGCATATTTTCGGAAAGAGTAACTTCCAGCGGTCTTCCGAGGAAACGGACAGAGGTTGTTTTTGGAACAAGTCTGCCCGTGCCGTTGAATACCTGTACAAGTATGGCGTTTTTTCCGACTGTTTTGACTTGTCCGTGCCTTGTCTTGCCATCGGAGTCAATAATTTCAACAAGTTCCCCGCAGCCTGCGCCGGATACGTTTTCTACCAGTATGAACGGACCTTCAATGTTCTTTACGCCTATGTATTCTGTTTTAAGCATCCGAATCAGCTCCGGTTTCTTTTGTATATTCTGTTTCAATACGGCGAAGATGCGCCGTTAACCGTTCCTTCAATTCATCGCAGGCTGAAGGGTTGCTGTCGGTAGTTTCGCGGAGCCTGACTAATTCCGATACAGCCTCATTATCTTTTACGACTGAAACAGGAACTCCAATTTTAACGAGTTTCATTGCTTCGTTGTAGAAGTGCAGCACAGTGTCCAAAATGCGGAAGGTTTTTTCCGGAGAACAACAGGAATCGCTGGTGAAAGAATTTTGCTGAAGGAACCCGTTTTTAATCAGATGCGCGACAAACGATGTAAGCCGTTGATCGTCGGGAAGAACATCTTCTCCCACGAGATTTATAATCTGCTGTATTTTGACATCGGCGGCAAGAATTGCCCTTGCCTGCGTTCTGATTTCTGTCCAGCGCGGATCAATATTTTCGCAAAACCATGACGAAAGCTCGTCCGCGTATTCGCTGTACGAATCTGTCCATGAAATGGCAGGGTAGTGGCGTGCGTTGGCGAGATTTCTGTCAAGCTCCCAAAAGCAGCGTATGAAGCGCTTTGTGTGGCGCGTAACAGGTTCGGTGAAGTCTCCGCCGGGGGGAGAAACAGCGCCGATCACGGTTATTGAGCCGGTGCTGCCGTTAAGTGTTAAAACTCTGCCCGCGCGTTCGTAAAATTCCGCAAGGCGGCTGGGAAGATACGCCGGAAAGCCTTCCTCCGCCGGAATTTCTTCAAGGCGTCCCGAAAGTTCGCGCAACGCTTCTGCCCAGCGCGAGGTTGAGTCTGCCATTATCGCCACGTCGTAGCCCATGTCGCGGAAATATTCTCCGAGAGTAATGCCTGTGTAAATAGATGCCTCACGCGCTGCTACAGGCATATTTGAAGTGTTGGCGATAAGAATGGTGCGCTCCATAAGAGGACGTCCCGAGTGTGGGTCTTCAAGCACGGGGAACTGTTCAAGAACATCGGTCATTTCATTCCCGCGTTCGCCGCAACCTATGTATATTACTACCTGCGCGTCCCCCCATTTTGCGAGTTGGTGCTGTGTAACGGTTTTTCCGGTTCCGAAACCTCCGGGGACACAGGCGGTTCCGCCTTTTGCCATTGGAAACAGGCAGTCTATGACGCGCTGTCCGGTTATGAAAGGTTTATCCGGCAGAAGGCGTTTTGCATACGGACGCGCCGTTCTGACAGGCCAGCGCTGAATCATCGGTATTTCAATTTCCTTGCCTGCGGTGTTTATGTAACGCGCTATTGTTTCTTTGCCTGCATGGTTTCCTGCCGGAGCAACCCATGTAAGCTTGCCTTCGGCATCCGGCGGCGCCATGATTTTATGCAGAAGAAGCGGTGTTTCCTGCACTGTCGCAAGCACGGAGCCGCCTGAAATAGTGTCGCCTTCCTTCGCAACAGGCGTAACGTCCCAAAGTTTTTCCTTATCAAGCATTGAAACAGTAGTTCCGGGCATGATGTATTTGCCGTGAAGCTGAAGCAGTTTGTCAAGAGGTCTGCCTATGCCGTCAAAAAAACTTCCGAGAAGTCCCGGCCCAATTTCGACAGATACAGCTTCGCCGCTGCCCATAACTTGCTCTCCGGTTGTGAGTCCTGACGAATCTTCGTAAATTTGTATTGTTGCCTCGTCGTTCTCTATGTTGATGATTTCTCCCGTCAATTTTTGCCTGCCAACGTACACTACCTCACGTACGGCAAAGCCGCCCATATTTTCAGCTTTGACCACAGGACCGCTCACAAAGGAAACAATGCCGGTTTTATTCTTGTCGTTCATAACTGTTTCTCCTTTTATGACTGAACGTTCGCAAGCAGATGCTGAACAAGCGTGTCGGTCATGCTTGCAGCCGCGTTTTTCCAGTCAAAACAGATTCTGCGTTTTCCGTCCTCAGAAAGCAGCGTTATGCCGCCTTCGGGAGCATCATCCGTATATATAACGCTGAAAACTGTATCCGTCCCAGCTTTTTTCAAAAGTGCGGAAAGTTTGTCCGCAAGCTTTGCGTCATTCTTTGAGAGTACGACAGAAAGCTTGTTTTCGTTTATCTGTTCTGCCGCTTCGAGCGCCATTCCGCACAGAATACGGACGTAATCGTCTCGCTGACTGAGATCGCTGAACCTGCTCTCAAGTCTGCAAAGCGCCTCATCCATAAGCTTGTTTTGCAGTTTCAGCATTTCACGGCTCTCAGCCAGTTTTGCGGCACGCAGACACAGTCCTCTTTCCTCGTCCGCCTGCTTTTCAGCCTGTTTTACAATTAAATCAAGCTCTGCATCAAGCTTTGCCGTTTCCTCTTTCAGCCATTCGTCAGACTTTGCCGAGGCATCGTCAAGCTGTGCCTGTTTCTGCAAAGAGGCGTTTTCAAGTATTCTTCTTTTCTGTTCATCCAGTCTGCTTACAGAAGCTTCTATCACCGCATTTTCACCCCAATCGCTTCCTGCACACGGTCTGCGAGATAATTTTCACCGTGTATGCTGCCGAATCTGTCGGGTATCTCCACAACAACAGGAAGCCCGTTTCGTTCCCTGAGACTCTGCATCGTTTCAGGCGCCAGTTCCGCGGCTCTTTCCGTAACGGCGAGAATTGCCAGTTCCTTTATTGAGCAGGCGCGGCGGAAAGCTTCGTCCGCTTCCTCCCGCGTACGGACAAGACAGCCGCATATGCCCGCAAAACGCATACCGGCAAGAGTATCCCTGTCGCTGCTGATCAGATATGCTTTCATTCAGTACGAAATCAGAATTTCTGCAGAATCAGCATTGACACGATAAGACCGTAAATTGCGATACCTTCGGAAAGACCGAGATAGATAAGAGTTGCGCCGAGCATTTCAGGCTTTTCGGCGATAAGACCGATAGCCGATGAACCGACGTTTGCAACGGTGTAAGCAGCCGCGACGCAGGATATTGACGTTACCAAAGCTGCCGCCAAAAATCCAAGTCCGGCTCCGGCACCGTAACCGGCTGCTTGAACCGGAGCTTCGGCTGCCTGTGCCGAAGGCGCGAACGACATTATTACGCCGCCTAAAACGAGCAGACCTGAAATGCAGAGAATCGCTGCGTAAAGAGCCGTACTGCCCTTTGTTTTTCTTTTCTGCATTACGTAACCGCTGCATACGAGAGCCAAAACTGTTGCTGCCGAGATGAATAAACCTGTCATTTTT
>JAUNNW010000025.1:12058-13235 GCA_030531285.1 Synergistaceae bacterium
TTGAGCGCAAAAGCCGCAAGCCTTACGAAAGAAACGGTGTTTGAAAGCATTGAAAGCACGACCTCTATAATTCCGAAAACGTCCGTTACCGCCGAAGACTTTGTTTTTTCTTTGAACAGTATGCGGGCGAGCGTGCTTTTGAAAGCGATAAGCATAACGGAAATCGCTGCCGTGAGTTTGAGAGCAAAAAGAAGCGTACCCGAACCGGCATTCGTTATGCGTGCAAGGGCAAACGCCGCAACTGACCAGTAAAACGTCAGTCCGGCAATTCCCTGACCGTCAAAAAGCATACTGCCGAAATTTCTGTCTTTGAACTGCCGCGCGATATTAAGCAGCATACCCGCCGAAATAATTGCAAAACCCACGGCTATCGAAGTAGCTATGAGACTGTTGGTTTCCTTTATCGGAGACAGCCACAGCGCTGGAATAATATCTTCCTGCCCGAAAATGCTGCCGTACAAAACACCGAAAAACATTGAACTTGCCGCCGCGCATTTCATAATAAACGCGGTTGAGCGCGGCGCAAGAGCCTTTTTCTGCGCCCATACCGCCGCAAGGTAAATCAGAAATCCGTGACCAACGTCGCCGAACATAAAGCCGAAGAAAAGCGCAAAAGTCAGCGCAACAAAAGCCGACGGGTCGAACTCATCGTACGACGGAAGGCTGTACAGAGCGACAATATCCTGAAAAGCGCGGAAAATCCTTTTGTTTTTCAGCAAAACCGGAGCAGCAACATTCAGCTCCTTCGTGTCGTCCAAAAGAATTGAGGTTGATGCTGCACAGTGTTCGATCTCCGCCTTGATTTCGTCAACCGAATCGGACGGAATCCATCCGCTGATGAAAAACAGCCCGCTTACCTCGCCGCGTCCCCTGCATACGTCATATACACGCTGCATGGCATAAAGCCGGAGATAAAGCTGTTCGAGCTGTTCCCTGTTGCTGTCAAACAGCCGGTCTGTTTCCTCGGTAAATGCTTCAAGCTGCTTGCCGTTGTCCTCTTTCTGCCTTGCGATTTCCGCTGTCATCTCTGCGGTATAATCGCCGCCTGCCGTTTGCAGGCGCTTGTAATTTTCAGGCTTCAGCAGTTCGAAACGCGCGCATATAAACTCGTTGCCGATCAGCTCCGAAACGCTGAAATCGGTTCCCTGCACTGCGGAAAGAATTTTCTCCGCAGCTT
>JAUNNW010000146.1 GCA_030531285.1 Synergistaceae bacterium
ACACTTCTGTACGGCTCAAAAAAATATGATGTGCAACTTGTTATTGAAATTTTCGCCGAAATAAATTTTTAATTCTTTTTCTTCTTTTTCAATTTTCGCGTGAAGCAGAAATAATAGCATGAGAAAAGCATAAGCTGAAGAAGTGTTGAGGCAGGCGTGGCAAGCGCTATTTTGAAAAGCGATACAGGTTCCGAGAGACTCATAAACCATGAAACGGGTATTCGTACGCAAAAAGCGCCTATTATGCCCTGCCACATCACAAATCTCGTCTTCCCATAGCCGGAGAAATATCCTTCAAAACAGAACATAAAGGACACAAATAAGCAGTCTATTGCGTAAGCCTTCAAATAATCTGCCGCAGAGTCGATTACGTCTGTTTTGCCCTTCGCGAACAGTGCGGCAAGCAAATCGCCGTGAAAAAATGACAGCCAGGCAAAAAATATTCCGGCACCGAGAGAAACGGATATTCCGTACGCAAGCGCCCGCTTTGCGCGGACGTGCTCTCCCGCTCCCGCGTTTTGGGCAGTGAAGCTTGCCACCGTTTGTGCAAAGGTAATCGGAACAAGCATAATTATTCCGCATATCCGTTCGGCAACCCCTGCCGCCGCTGAAAAGGTTACTCCGAGTCCGTTCACAATCGCGGTTACGCAAAGGAAAGAAAGCGTTACAAGAAAGTCCTGCAAGGCTATGGGGATTCCTATGCGGAGCATTGTTTTGACGGCGCTTGAACTGTATTTGAGAGCGCTTTTTGCGTATTCAAACGGCTTTTTCTTTTTCAAAACCGCGAAAAGTGTGAGCAGGACGCTGACTGCCTGTGCAAAAACAGTTGCAAACGCGGTTCCTGAGACCGGCATTTTAAAATAACCTGCAAGCAGAAGGTCTCCGGCAATATTTGTAAAGGTTGCGATTGAAATTGTCAGAAGCGGGGTTCTTGAATCACCAAGCCCTCTGAATATTGCGCCGAGTACGCAGAAGGAAGCGGTAAATACAAGTCCTGCAGAGCATATTCTGGTGTAAAGCAGCGCTCCGGCAAATGCTTCAGGCGGAGTCTGCATGAGTTTTACTGCCGGTTCCGCAAGCAGCTCCATAAGCAGCGTTACGGCGATTGAAAAGTAAAGAAAAAATCGTGCAGAGGAAAAAATCGTGCAGGCTGCCGAATTGTAATTTTTTTCTCCTATTCTCTGCCCTACAACGGTTGTTGTGCCCGAGGCGATACCCATTGTCAAAGACATTACCGTCCATACTATCCATGCGCCGGTAGAGACGGACGAAACGTCGGCTTTGGTGCCGAAATGCCCGACTATGAGCATATCAGCCACGCCGTAGAGGTTCATTAACAGCATAGAAAAAAATACCGGAAGTGCAAATCCGGTCATCTTTTTGAATACTGCTCCTTTAGTGAAATCGTTTTGTTCGTTCATTTACATGAAATATAAAAAAGCCGGAAAATTCCGACTTTGAATTATTTTTTGCCGGCCATCGTAAGCAGGTCAAGCAGCATTGCCTGTCCTGTTGCCCTGCGTCCTGCGCCCGGACCTATAATGGTCGTTGTCCCGAGATTGTCGGTATAAACAGTTGCCGCGTTTATTGCCCCGTTTATTGAAGCGAGAGGGTGTGTCATCGGTATTTTTTTAGGGGCAACGTAGGCTTTTATGTCGCCGTGGTTGTTCTCAATTCCGGCAATCAGCTTTATTGTGCAGCCGTCTTCTTTTGCGCGTTCCATGTCTTCGAATGTAACGTTTGCTATGCCTGTGCGGTCAACGTCACTAACAGAAATTTCTTTGCCGTAGAGCATTTTTGTCAGGATTACGACCTTAACTGCCGGATCCCATGCGTCTATGTCGCCTGACGGGTCTGTTTCCGTATAGCCAAGTTCTCTTGCCGTATTAAAGGCTTCCTCGTAGCTTGCTCCGCTGTACATTTTGCTGAGTATAAAGTTTGTCGTTCCGTTGATTATTCCTTCGATTTTCAGAATTCTGCAGCCTGCGAGTCCGTGATTAAGCATCGTTATAAACGGTGTTCCGCTCATGACTACGCCTTCAAACTGAAGCTGGGCTCCGTTCTGTTTTGCCAAAGCGACCAGTTCGTCATAAGCAAGTGACAGAGGTCCTTTGACGGTTGTTGAAACGTCAATGCCTTTTGAAAGTGCGGCTTTGATGTGGGAGAGCGCCGGTTCGCCCGTTTCCACGTTGGTCGGAGTGGCTTCGCACAGCATATTGACCTCTGCTGAGTCGAGCAGTTCACCGAATTCTCCCCGGACGTCTTTGTTGAGCCCTGTAAGGGAATTGGTTGTGTGCAATGAGTTTATTGCCGCGTTAAGGTCAAGTCCGTTTTTGTCTGCGACAGTACCCTTGAAAAGGTCGGAGATAAGCGTAACCTCAAATTCAAAACCGTATTTTTCCTTAAGTTCGGCACGTTTTTCGCAGAGCAGTTCCAGCAGGGCAGTGCCCACGTTCCCGCAGCCTGAGACAGCTATTTTGCGAAGCAATAGGAACACTCCTTTCAGTCGTTGGTTGTCAGCCGCCGGTCAGCAGTTGTGTTGCAATGTATATGTCCGATTACATTATACTATATTTCTCTGCGTTTTCGCCCTTCGCCTCTGCGGTGTTCACGAAGCTCGCGTTTTGCGCGGTCAAATTTATTTTCGCTGTTTCTTGAAAAATAAC
>JAUNNW010000026.1:0-4767 GCA_030531285.1 Synergistaceae bacterium
GCGTTATAACCCCATCGTTTTCTTTTGAAAACCAAAGCTGTCCGATATTTTTTACTGCGTTTTCCAGCAGTGTTTTTGCTTCTTCAGGAAGTTTTTCCGCTACCCCTGAAATGCGGTACTGAGCTGCTGTCGCAAATTTTGCGAGACCTGCTCCTTCTTCAAGCTCTGTGCATCTCAAAATGCGCAATCCTTCAGGAAGCTGCTCATTCCAAAGCCGCATACTGTTTTCGTTCCAGTCCTCAAACCAGAACTCCGCAGGCTCATCACAGCCGACAACGCTGATTGCAAGCGCCGGTCCGAGACTCATGTGAGGATGCGGTGAAAATCCCTGCGTGTATTCAAGAGAAAGCCCTGCACGTCTTGCAGCACGGGAAAATACATTCGGCAGGTCCATATGATTTACAAACGTAAACCAATCTTTTTTTTCAAAGATTATTCTTATTCTATGCATTGCAGTTACCCGTTCCGGCCTTTCCCTGCCATCCGCAGCCGTTGCATCCTTTTCTGCAGTCCCTGGTTACGATGCCCTTCATGGCATTATCCCTTTCGCGGAGCAAATATTGTTTTGAGACACCGCAGTCAATATGTTCCCACGGCAGTTTTTCGTCAAGGCTCCGCGCAGCGACAAATTTACCCGCGTCAACAGACAAATCCGCAAATACTTCCATCCAGCGGTCAAAATTGAAATATTCCGTCCAACCGTCAAAGCGCTGTCCTCTGCGCCACGCCTCTTCTATAACCGGCGCAAGCGATGAATCTCCGCGCGCAAAAACCCCTTCAAGGTAAGTCTGTTTTGGTTCATGATATGCAAGCGATATTTTCTTACTCCTAATCTGACGCTTCACCCAACTGCCTCTCTCGTGGAGGCTTTCCCTGTCTAATTGCGCTTCCCACTGGAAAGGTGTATGCCCTTTGGGTACAAAGCCTGCAAGCGAAACACTGATTTCTCCCTTGCGCTTATATTTGCGCGCAACGCTCAGAGCCTGGCCGCAAATATCCAATATGCCGGACAAATCTTCTTCCGTCTCCGTCGGAAGTCCCATCATGAAATAGAGTTTCACTCTGTCCCAGCCGTTTGCAAAGGTCTGTTCAAGGACATTTGCTATATCTTCCTCCGTAACTCCTTTATTGATAACGTTGCGCAGCCTCTGGGTTCCGGCTTCGGGCGCAAATGTCAATCCGCTTTTACGCAGAGCGTGCAGTTCGGCTGCAAGCTGAACGGAAAAAGCGTCAACGCGGAGGCTAGGCAAACTTAGCTTTGTCTGCTGCTTTTCAAGCTCCGAAGTAATGCTGCGAATAAACGGCAGAAGCCCTGTCCAGTCACAGGTGGCAAGCGACAGCAGACCTATTTCCTCCCAGCCCGTGTTTTTGAGCAGAAGATCTGTCTGCTTAAGGACTGACTCTACTGAACGTTCTCTTACCGGTCTGTCAATCATTCCAGCCTGACAGAAACGACATCCTCTGGTGCAGCCTTTGAACACCTGAAGCGTAATTCGGTCGTGCACTATACTGGTATTCGGTACTATCATTTTGGTATTGAACCAAACATCGTCAAGCCTTTTCGCTATTCTTCTGCGAACAGGTTTGTCCGACGGGTACACAGGAACATACACGCCCTCGATTTTCGAAAGCGCTGCAAGCTTTTCACTTCTGCTTCTGCCTTTAAGTTCAAAGAGTGTTTGGTAGACTTCCGGATTTACTATTTCGCCGTCGCCTATTATGAAAGCGTCAAAGAACGGCTCAACAGGCGCCGGAGTCAAAGCACAGGGACCTCCGGCAATTACAAGCGGATCGCCGTCCTTCCGCTCATCTGCATAATGCGGGATATTCCCCAGATCAAGGATAGTAAGCACGTTTGTATAGCATAGCTCGTATTGGAGAGTAAAAGCTACCACGTCAAACTCTTTAATCGGGCGCTTGCTTTCCAACGCCCATAATTCGGTATTTGTATTGTGCAGAGCATCTTCAAAATCGGGCCACGGCGCGTAAACACGTTCCGCATCCGCAAACGGCAGTTCTTTCGTCAGACCGTAGAGTATCTGAAAACCGAGATAGCTCATTCCAACTTCGTAGACATCAGGGAATGCATAGCACACCCTCAGCAGATTTCCGTTTTTCACCTGCCCTGCCCCGTATTCGCAGCCTATGTAACGGGACGGTCTTTTTACGCTAGAAAGAATTGCTCTGCGCGGATCCTGATAAAAACTTTCAGACATAAATCTGTCTCCTTATGAAACGGCTGCCGAACAGACAGCACATGCCTCATCATTTTTTTATAAACAGAATTTCTGTTTGTAATTTTAAAATTTAAAAACGCTCTTTGGCAAGTGAAATTTCCACACACTGCACAAGAGCCAGTCCTGCGAGAACCGCAAGCAGCGAACTACCCCCGTAGCTGAAGAGCGGAAGAGGAAGTCCCGTAACCGGCGCGAGTCCCATGCACATTGCGATACTCTCAGTCATCTGAAACCACAGCCAGGCGGCAATCGCCGTACACAGCAGTCTGGCTTCAGGATCCCTCGTACTTGTTATTGTTTCAATTATCTTCCAAAGCAGCAAAGCGTAGAGCGCCAGCACGAAGGAACAACCGACAAAACCAAATTCTTCGGAAAAAACTCCAAAAATAAAATCCGTATGCTGTTCGGGAAGAAAACGAAGTTTAGACTGTGTTCCGTTTAAAAAACCCTTCCCGAAAAATCCTCCGGAACCGACAGCGATACGTGACTGTATAACGTTATAGCCGGCGCCCTGAGGGTCAACCGAAGCATCAAAGAATACAAGGATTCTCATTTTCTGATACGGTTTAAGCATAAACCACCCTGCAGGCAGCATCGCTATACCGGCGCCCATGATTCCAAACAAGAATTTAGCCGGTGTCCCGGCGACGATAAGCACCGTGAAAAACATTACCGAATAGACCAGCGCACTGCCAAAATCAGGCTGAAGCAATATAGGCAGAAGGAAACACAGCGAAATTCCGAAAACAAGCGCTATCCTTTTAAGGTTGCTCGGCGGAAACATAGTACAGCATTTTGCGAGCAGCAACGCAAAAGCTATTTTACCTATTTCTGACGGCTGCAGTCTGATAAATCCGAAATTAAACCAGCTCTGTGCACCCTTTGAGGTATATCCCACAACAAGCAGCAAAAGGAAAAGCAGGATGACAATAACCGACAGAGGAACAGCAAGCTTAAGCATATTTTTGTAGCCTATTTTTACAATAAGGAAATAAACAGCAAAGCCGATCAGACCAAAAACAAGCTGTCTGATCATATACGGTAAACTATGCGTCTGAAGTGAGTAACTTGCGCTGTAAATTGTGGCAACTCCTAACGTGAAAAGAATTACCGCGGCAAAAAACATACATCTGTTCAAACCTTTTTTTATGTCCAACCAGCTGTTTTCAAATACCTGCATCAGTTCTCACCGCCGTTCGCAGCCGCATCCTGTTCCACAGAAGGTACAAAATCCTGTGTTTTTACCGGTTCGGAAGATAATTTTTTCTGCTGGTGACTTTCCCCTGTAACGTTTGGCTGGACATGTTCCTCGGTCTCAGCTTCGTCGTCCGAAATTTCCTTTTCTTTATGATTAATCAGATAATTCAGCATTTTACCGACCATAGGTCCGGTTACCTTTCCGCCGCCCTTACCAGCTTCAGCGATTGCGACAACTGCGTAGCGCGGATTGTCAACAGGAGCATATCCGGCGAACCATGCATGGTCTGCGCCGTGAGAATTCTGGGCTGTACCGGTTTTTCCGGCAACGCGCACACCGTATTCGGAAGCGGCACGACCTGTACCTGTGCTGCCGACTTCCTGCAAACCCTGCTGTAAAATTCTGAAAATATCGTCAGATAAATCTACTTCTTTATATTCCACAGGAAGCGCAGAATTTATTTTCGGACGGAACAGTTTTCCTTTGCTGGCAACAGCTGCATACACCCTTGCTACCTGAAGCGGGGTCATAAGCAGATATCCCTGTCCTATCGAATAGTTGACCGTATCGCCGCCATACCAATTTTCTTTTATTTTTTTCTTTTTCCATTTCGGACCTGCAAGTGTTCCGGAACTTTCGGAAGTCAGGTCAACACCTGTTTTTTTGCCAACTCCAAATTTTGAAGCCGTTTCAATCAGCCTGTCTATACCCAAACTCCATGCGGTCTGATAAAAAAACACGTCACAAGAATCACGCAATGCCTTGACAACAGTTTCGTTGCCATGTCCTGCATGATTCCAGCAACGGAATCTTCTGTTGCCGAGTTCAAAATATCCCGGGCAATGTACAACAGATGAGGTCGTTATCTTTTTGTTTGACAGAGCGGCAGATGCCGTAACGACTTTAAACGTTGAGGCTGGAGGGTACGCCCCTGAAATAGCTCTGTTCATCATTGGACGCGAACGCTTGTCAAGCAGTTCCACCCACTCCTGCCCGGTTATGCCCCAGGTAAGGGGATTCGGATCATAAGAAGGTGACGAAACAAGACATTTGACAGAACCATCGGTAACGTCCAATGCCACGATAGCGCCGCGGAAATTCTGCAAAAGCTTCGAAGCATAGCGCTGAGCGCCAAGATCTATTGTAAGTTTTATATTCTTGCCCTTTACCGATGCAGTATAACTGATTTCGCGAACCTGCCTTCCTTTGGCATCAACTTCGACAACCCGTTCGCCCGGCATACCATGAATTTCATCTTCGTAGCAGGCTTCAATTCCGTTTTTGCCTATGTGGTCACCACCCTTGTATTCCGGATGTCTTTCAAGTTCTTCT
>JAUNNW010000026.1:4777-7292 GCA_030531285.1 Synergistaceae bacterium
CGTATCCTACGACATGCGCAACATCTTTTCCGGCCGGATAACTTCTTTTCCAGACAGGAGTAAGAAAGAGCAGTTCGCTGAAATTTTTATCCATAATAAGCTGAGTTGCCTGAGCAAAAGTAAGATTGGAGGCAATAGTAATTGCACGGTAGGGGGCAGAGTACTGTTTCTGAACTTTATCTTTTATTTCAGTTTCAGTAATCGGAATACCGCCGCGTTTCAAAATTGACACAACGATTTTTGCTTTTTTTTCATCCATCAAATCAAAAGGATAGCCGCTTATGTTAAAAGTTCTCACATTAACGGCAAGAGGAGCACCGGCAACATCCGTAATCGTTCCTCTCGGAGGCATGATTCTAAGGATGCGCAGTCTGTTCTGCGATGCAAGTTTGACATAGTCGTTACCTTTAATTATCTGAAAAAAAATCAGGCTGCACAACAGTCCCAGAAAGGTACACAGTATTGCTATTCGCAATACCCAAAATCTTTTTTCAAGACTAAGTTTGTCGTACTGTGTACTATACATGTTTGTAAATTGCCTTTTTGTAGACAAGACCCAAAAGCATAATAAATGCAATTCCCATCAACTGCTGTATTGCAAAAAGCCGCAGCGTGGTTATACTGGCAACTGTCCAAAACATTGCGTGGACCGCAGCGGACATAATTTGCACCGCAAGTGCACAGGCGATGAAACTTTTGGTATTTCTGCCTTGTGCCGGAATTAAATGCCAAACCACAAACACCAGTGCCAAAAGCGCTCCGTTTAGAGCGGCCGTTAGACCAGAGATGTTTGTCCAACGCAAATCCCACAGCAGACCGCCGACAAAGCCGGCCGCAATATACCAGCTCAAGGAGTGTCGGTGCTCGTTTTCAGGCCGCAGTCCGGCAAAAACAAGAGACAGCAGAAATAACTCGGGAACAAGAAAAATTCCCATAAAAACAACCTGGATGATATCCTGCAACAGCCATATAAGAACAGGAAGAAACATCTACATATCCTCCGAATAAACTTCTACGTTATAGAGCTGGGTCAAATGAGCACCAGCAGCAACCTTGAACGGGACGTAACCCTCTTTGGCCGGTTCCCTGCCTATGATATGACCTATCATAAGTCCTGGAGGCACCTGATCACCTATCAGTGATGTCGAAATTCTCATATTTTTTGTTACATATCTGTCGCTTGTTATATACAGCATATTCAAATTTCCCTTATTGTCACCGGTTATAACGCCGAGATCCCTCGTATCGTCAATAACTGCGGCAATAAGGAATGAGGAGGAAGTAATAAGTTCAAACCAGGCTGAATGCTTCGACACACGGCTTATTCTGCCTACAAGATACCCGTCAGACATAACGGCCGCACCTTCAACGACTTTATCAGCGCTGCCCTTGTTAATTTTGGCCTCGCTCCACCAGTTTTCCGGATAGCGCAAAATCACGCGTGCAGGAATATAAGACGACTTGGCAGCCGCTGCGGAAACATGCATTTTCTGCAGTGCCTCTGCCTGAACACGGTTCAAGGCTTCAAGTCTCGCAAGCTGCTGTTGAAGCGTTTTTCTTTCCAAAATCCAGTTGCTTCCGTATTTCACAAGGTCTCTTGTGGCTGAGAAAGGATATTCCGGAATATATAAAAGTTTGTTGGCACTATCAATGGCAAAGTAACGCACGGCAGGAAAAAAGTTCATCACACAGTACAAAAGCACACCGAGTGCCAGTGAAATGACACCGCAAACTGCTACCTTAAAATCTTCGTTAACTACATTATGCATGAGGAAAAGCTACAAATCTCTGTGCTCAAGCGTTATCCCGTGAGATTTTACGTTTACTCTTGATTCAAGATATTTTCCAAGACCTACAGCAGCAGAATAAAGCGGCTGTTCAGCAATATGCACAGGAACGTTTAGAGCGTCTGCCAAACGCATATTAAGCCCGCGAAGAAGGGCACTCCCTCCTGTAAGCACTATACCCTGATTTGCAATGTCACGAACCAGTTCAGGCGGCGTTTTTTCAATCGTCGCGCGTATTGTGTCTTCGATTTGCGTAATAATAACATCAAGCGCCTCTCTTACATCCACGGAAGTGATATGGGCAGATTTTGGGAGACCGTCCAAAAGATCCCTGCCCTTGACATCCATCTGAAGTTCCTGCTCAAGCGGAAGAGCTGACCCGATTGCGATTTTTATCTCTTCTGCAGTACTGCTTCCGATTGCGAGTTTATAATTTTGGCGCATCATTGAAATAACAGCTTCATCCATAGCATTTCCGGCAACTCTAATTGCCTCATTAAGCACTATTCCTCCAAGAGAAAGCACAGCAACTTCACAGCTGCCTCCGCCGATATTGACAACCATGTTTCCCTGCGGTTCGTCAATCGGAAGACCTATACCAATAGCTGCCGCCAGGGGTTCTTCAACAACGTAAGCCTCCTTAGCTCCGGCCGCCAGAGTAACTTCAACGACTGCCCTGTTTTCAACTTCAGTAACACAGGCAGGCACACAAACGGCGACTCTCGGAT
>JAUNNW010000026.1:7392-13220 GCA_030531285.1 Synergistaceae bacterium
GCCCTGTTTTCAACTTCAGTAACACAGGCAGGCACACAAACGGCGACTCTCGGATGCGAGAACATACTTGTCGATTCGGTGGCGACACCCATAAAATGACGAATAAGGTGCTCTGTCATCTCGAAATCAGCGATAACTCCGTTTGACAAAGGCGAAATCGTCGTAATTCCGACTGGCGTGCGACCCACCATTTTTTTTGCTTCCGTGCCGAAGGCTATTATTTCGCGTACACCCTTGCGCCCTACCTTGCGAACTGCAAGAACTGAAGGTTCATCAAGCACAACTCCTTTGCCTTTGACGTAAATAACCGTATTTATTGTCCCAATATCAATACCGATTTCACTATTAAACACCTGCTTGTCAAATCCAAACATTTTACCACCGACCTTTATTCCAGTATTTATATCTCACTACACAACACAGACAATCAGTAATTATCTCCACGGACTATTATCGCATTATTTTCTGTTTTTTGCATTATGAAATTAGCAATATTTTACCGTGTGCCGTAACATAGTGCCCTTTAAATTTAATTTCCAGAGTCTTCAATCCCTTGCGGATAAATTCCGTCAATTCATTATCCTCCGGACTTGCGGCCAGCACACCGTTCGGGTGGTTGTGCATAACAATCACGCTGTGTGAATTCACTCTTACCGCTCTGCGAAACAGCAGCGGCATATCAAGAAACGCACCATTTAACCCTCCGTATGAAATTGTCTCTTCTCCAACTACTTTTTCCTGTTTGTCCAAAAACAGCGCGTAAATTTCTTCACGATCAAGGTAACCCATTCTGTCAGCGTAAAATTTTAATTTATCCTGCCAGCTCTCCCTTTCTTCTCCGTTATGAATTCTGGCAATCCTAAGACCAAGTTCCAAAACAGCAGCAAGGGTGGTTGCTTTGGCATTTTTAATTCCGTCTTCTGTTTTCAGCTCGGCAGCGGATAATTTGCATAGGCCATGCAAACCGCCGTTGTCTTTCAAAAGTTTTGTCGCAAGCTCCAGCACATTGCAGGAATGTGTTCCTGTACGCAGCAGAATTGCGATGAGCTCTGCCGTGGAAAGTTTGTCTGCCCCGTATTTCAACAGTTTCTCGCGCGGCATTTCATCTTCCGGCATATTAAGACGTTTAAGATTTGTCATATCTATCTCGGCCAATACGGATTGTACTTTTTTTCTTTACCTATGTTCGTAGCCGGTCCGTGTCCTGGACAAGCTTCCAAATCATTGGGGAATCGTTCAAGCTTGCGCAGTGAATTTATCAGGACAGTTTCGTCACCACCGGGCAAATCTGTGCGACCGATGGAAAGTTCAAATAGCGTATCCCCGCACAGCAAAATTCTATCTGCCCCATCTTCAACATAAAAACATACTCCGCCCGGAGTGTGCCCCGGAGTATGAATGACTTCTATTTTCAAATTGCCAACCGTAACAATCTCTCCGTCAGCAAGCAGTTTTTCCGCCTTAGGAAGCGAAAAAGCATTGCCGAAGGCAATGGACAGATTTTTATCCGTGTTCGTAAGACAACAGGCATCATCTGTGTGAATGGCAACACCGCGCCTTGACAATTTGCGTACATCAGGAATTCCGCCTATATGATCTGCATGTCCGTGTGTAAGCATAATGTACACAACATCAATTTCATTTTTTGTAACAAAATCTGCAACGTGTTCAGCAGGTCCGCCCGGGTCCACTATTAAGCCCTTTTTGTTGTCATCCCAGAGAATATAACAATTTGTCCAGAGTTCTCCCAAAGGGAACCTTTGTATATTCATCCGATTCACTCCTTAGTATCAAGCATTATCGTAACCGGTCCGTTGTTGCACAGACTAACCTTCATTTCAGTCTGAAATATTCCGTTCTGCGTTTTAATGCCAAGTGCCTGTACGGCCTTTGTAAAGCGGTTGTACATATCCTTTGCGAACTCAGGTTTTGCCGCCAGATGCCAGGACGGTCTACGTCCTTTCTTACAGTCCGCACAGAGCGTAAACTGTGAAACTACCAGCATCTGCCCACCGGTATCAAGCAACGAACGGTTCATTACACCGTTTTCATCATCAAAAATGCGTAAATTGCATACCTTTTCCGCAAGCTGTGTTAAATCTTTTTCCGTATCGTCTTCAACAACACCAAGCAAAACACAAAGCCCGGCATCTATTTTGCCCGTAATTTTACCGGCTACTCTGACTTCGGCATAATCGACTCTCTGCAGTAACGCTTTCATCTTATCCTCTCAGCACCTCTATAATTCCGCTTATTGAATTTATTTTGCCAATAATTTCGTAAAGCTGCTCTATATTTTTAACTTTTATTTCCGCGGTAATGCGCATACGCATATTATTGACCACATTCGCATTAATTCCGGCAAGCGAAGCACCAAGATTGCTTATGTTTTGCACTATGTCGCCAACAAGATTTGCCCTGTCTACGCCTTCTATGCGAAGTCTGGCAATATACTGTTTGTTGCGTGGCACACCCCATGATACGGGAACAAGTTTGCCTTCGTCCTTTGCTGTAATATTCAAGCAGTCCTTTCTGTGCACCGTTATTCCGTGAAGCTGTGACACGTAACCAACAATCAAATCACCAGGAACAGGACGGCAGCACTGTGCGAGCGAAACGAAAACACCGTGAGCACCGTCAACAATAATTTCAGAATCAGATTCCTTCTGCGGTACACCTGATAGCGGGATAAGAGGCTCCTCTTTAACTTTGCTGGCATTGTTTTTCAGTCTTGAGAAAACCCCTTTAGGCGCAACATTTCCGTTGCCTACAGCAGCGTACAAATCTTCCAGATTCAGCATCCCCATGTCGCGAACAACCTGATTGAGCTGTGCAGACAATTTTTCAAACGGCTCTGTATTCCCTTGGTTTCTTCGCTGCGCTTCCTTTTCCAGCAGTTCCTTTCCACGTTTGACTTTTTCTTCCCTTTCTTGCCTGTCGAACTGTCTGAACCACTGCTTTATCTTTGTTCTGGTACGTGTAGACTTTGCAATTTTAAGCCAATCTCTCGAAGGCTTCGCCGCGGGTGATGTCATAATGCTTACGATATCACCGTTTCTCAGAACATAGTCCATTGGAACTATTCTGCCGTTAACACGCGCCCCAACACATTTGTGTCCTATTTCCGTATGAATAGAATAAGCAAAATCTATAGGCGTAGAGCCTGTAGGCACGGAAACCACTTTGCCTTTGGGAGAAAACACAAAAACCTGCGCAGAAAGAACATCTGTTTTAAGCGTATCAAGAAAGCTACTGTCGTTTGTTTCATCGCTGAGTTTTGCTTCTTCAAGCGTACGTCTTATCCATGTCAGTTGCTCGTCCATTACGTCAGTTTTAATGCCGCCTTCTTTGTAATTCCAATGAGCGGCTATACCATATTCGGCATAATAGTGCATTTCCCATGTTCTTATCTGTATTTCAATCGGCTCACCGTCAGGACCGACTACAGCTGTATGAAGCGATTGGTACATGTTGCGTTTGGGATTTGCAATATAGTCATCAAACTGCCCCGGGATTGGTTTCCACATCGTGTGAACGATACCAAGGACTTGATAACATTCAGCAACCGTCTGTACAATAACGCGCAGCGCAAGCAGATCGTACAGTTGGTCCATCGCTATATTTTTACGCTGCATTTTTTCGTATATGCTGTAAAAATGTTTTGGTCTGCCTTTAAGAGTTGCAGGAACTTTTTCTTTTTTTAATTTCTCTGAAAGTACGTCAAGCGCATTTGAAATAATCTGCTCTCGTTCAGGCAGTTTTTTACGCACTCTCTGCTTTATTTCCTCAAACATTTCAGGGTCAAGCACTTTAAACGACAAATCTTCCAGTTCGCGCTTAACCTGATAGATTCCGAGTCTGTGTGCAAGAGGCGCGTATATTTCAAGAGTTTCTTTGGCTATTGCAAGCTGTTTTTCCCGCCTGTGAGCCGAAATTGTACGCATGTTGTGAAGCCTGTCCGCAAATTTGATAAGAACAACGCGTATATCTTTTGCCATAACGACAAACATCTTGCGAAGGTTTTCCGACTGATAATCTTCGGCGGACTTGAAAGGCAGTTTTCCCAATTTAGTTACCCCGTCGACAAGAGTAAGCACACTGTCGCCAAAGCGGGTAGCCACGTCATCTGCCTTAACCGGGGTATCTTCGAGAACGTCATGAAGAAGAGCGGCTATTATAGCATCACAGTCTATCTCCATTGCAGAAAGGATAAGGGCTACTGTAACAGGGTGGAGCATATACGGATCCCCGCTGTAACGCATCTGTTTTCCGTGCGAATTTGCGGCAAACACGAATGCTTCTCCCGTCTTTTTCATTTCGTCAGCACTAAAGTACTCTGTCAGTTTGTCCCAGAGCGCAATCCAGCGCTTATGAAAAACATCTGACTCCCTTTGGTACTCAGGAATACTAAGCCAATATTCTTTTCTGAACTGCTTGCTTTCTTCCTCACTGGAAAAAGCACAGGAAAGCCTTACGGGTTTGTCGCCCATGGTCGTTATTGCATTATCTGTTCCGGCAACGGGTAAATCTTTCTCCATATCAGGAATCCATTATTTTTTCGAGTATAAACTGCAAAGAAGTCACATTTCTCCAGGTATCAAGCCTTGGTTTGTAAATCCAGCCTTCAAACGGTTTACGGTTATTCATCAGCGCTGTCACAGCATTAAAAGCAAGCATAGTAGCACCATTCAGCTCTATTTTAAGATGTCTGCCATTTCTTCCAAGCGGCTGAAGCACCATATATCCATCGTACGGTGCGTAGAGCAGCGGAGCAGGGTTATCCATACCGAACGGACCAAGTGCCAAAGCATCGTTCCAAACATCTCTGTTAAGCAGTTCAGGTTTCCAGTACAAGATATCTTCTTTTTCCTCAACAACCGTAACGTTTGAAAGCATTTCTTCAAGCTCGTCCCTGACTTCCTGCCACTGATCCCTCAAAACGCTGAAACCTGCGGCAAGTCTGTGTCCGCCCCACGTATTAAGTTTGTCGCCTAATTTTGCAAGCACCGCGACAGCATCGCCGCCTGTAGGCATACGCAGCGTTCCACGCATAACATCGCCCACTTCGGCGACAAGCGCTATTGGTTTGTTTTTCTCGCTGCATACACGGCTCGCAACGCTGCTTAAAACTCCAGCAGACCAGGTGCTATCAGACAAAACGTAATTATATCCACTGTCTTCATTCAGCGATATCTGCTCAAGAACCCCCATCGAAAGTTCTCTGCGCTGTCTGTTTAATGTAATTATTTTATCAACTTTCTGCGACAACTCTTTTGTTGGGAAGAAAATGTCAACTGCAATATCCGCAAGTTCCAACCTTCCGGCAGCATTAAGACACGGGATAATTTTCATAGCCAAATCTTCCGTGCTTACCATATCCGGATTAACCATTAATTTTTCCATAAGCATTGCGAGACCTGGACGTGGCGCAGAACGCATTTGTTCAAGACCGTTGCGTACCAGAATACGGTTGAGAGGCGACACAAGCGATACACAGTCAGCAATCGTCGCCAATGCAACAAGATCAAGCATTGCGTACAATTTATCCTTGGGAATAAGTTCATTCTGCCATGCCCAACACCATATAACCCCCGCAGCGCAAAGCTTCCGTGCTGTAGCATCGCCGAGCAGATGCGGATTAACCATAGTTTCGCAGCGGGCAATTCCGTTTTCAGCAAGGTGATGATCCAACACGACAACTGGAATACCTGCGGAGCGTATAAGATTTATCTCCTCTATATTCTGTGTTCCGCAGTCAACTACAATAAGCAGATCACATTTGCGTTCCGCAATCGTTTTGGCAATGCTCATATGCAGACCGTAGCCCT
>JAUNNW010000147.1:0-1222 GCA_030531285.1 Synergistaceae bacterium
CCCGCCGGCTTCGTTTTTAATAAGGCATCGTTTTTTCACTATAACATTGCAATGAGAAGGCACAAAAAGCAACCCAAACCGAAACAAACCGAAATAAAACGGAACAAAACGGAAAAAGAGATTAAAAGACAAAAACGTTGCGCAACGGTAAATTTGTTGTTATAATACACGCAGACACGGCAGAGTATTTCCGCCGGTTGGTTGTGATAGAATAGAAAGGCAGGTGCGGACGATGGCTACATCAAGCATATTTGCGGACTTTAATGTATACGATTCCGTCAAAGCAGATGCGTTCATCGATGCTCTTGGAAAAGCAGAAAAAGCGTCTGCGAAGCGTCCTTTTGTGTCGAGCGGTCTTAACACGCTCACCGATGTACAGGAAATATCCGCACTGATTAAAAACGCGGCAGCGACCGTAAAAAAAGACAAAACGGGACGAGAATAGCGAAAAAATGCAGGAAAGACTTGTCAATATCCTTGACGTGTTGTATTCGGACAAACACAATCCTCGGCAGCTTAACGCGGAAAATGAAAAGTCTCTGAAAAAAATGTTTGAAACCTTTGAGTGTGAAAAGAACGAGGAAATAGAAACATTTCTGAAAAGGGATGCCATAGAGTTTGCGAAGCAAAGAATCTCAATCACAAACCTTGTGCTTGAAACAGGAAACGGCGATAAAACGAGACTTCTTGGATATTTTACGCTTGCCAACAAACCGATACAGATTAACGCAGCGTCAATGAGCGGCACAAAACGTCGCAGACTTCAAAGATGCGCTGCGGAATCGGAACAGAAAAATATCTTTAACGTCTCGTCAATGCTCATAGCGCAGCTTGGCAAAAACAGCGCTGTCAAAAACAATCCGCTGACAGGAGAACTTCTGCTTGGCTCGGCGCTGGCGTTGCTTGCATCCGTACAGAGAGTTGTAGGCGGTGGAATTGTGTTTTTGGAATGTGAGCAGAGAGAAAAGTTAATGCAATTTTACGGCAGAAACGATTTTTTTAAATTTGGCGAACGTTCTTCAAGCGAAGGCAAAAATTATTTCCAGTTGTTGAAATTTCTGTAGTCAATAAAAAACGTCTCTCTGTGCCTATGTTACGCTTCGCTCAGAATGCCCCTCTCTACGGAACATGCTTGACGAAAGGGCGAAAGCGATGGGGTCAAAATTTATGAAGAAAGGATAGGTGAGAAAAACAATGAAAAAACAGAGTGTCTTTGACTTGA
>JAUNNW010000147.1:1232-2660 GCA_030531285.1 Synergistaceae bacterium
GACAGACAGACAGACAGACAGACTCTCTCCTTCTGAGGAAGATTTTTCTTTTCCTCACATCTCCTTTTGTAACCCAATACTTTCGAAAAATAAAATTGCAGACGTAACGGCGCGAAAAATCACGGCGTAAATTTTTGCTGTGCATACAGCTGAAATTAAGCATAGAAATCCAAAATACGCGCGAAAAGCGCGAAGAAAGGAAGGGGAAAACGATGACAAAAATTACAAAGTCATCAATCAAGAGGTACGCAGCGCTATTCATGCTCATATCGTTCGTTTTGTCAGTGGTTTCACCCGCGTTGGCAACGGCTAAAATTGAGAATGACACAACGTCAGGTGCTTCGGGAACAGGTATCAGAATCTACGATGACAGTTTGACAGGGATTGAGATTCCCGAAGCCGTCGGAGAGTATTCTGTGTCGATGGGCTACCGTACGTGCTCCACCGGCGATTATGCAGTGTCGATGGGCTACGGAACAATTTCCAGCGGATATGCTTCCACGGCGATGGGGTATTGGTCGATGGCCAGTGAATATCTTTCCACGGCTATGGGTATGGCTACGACAGCCAGCGGACGGATTTCCACTGCTATGGGCTGTACAACGATCGCAAGCGGAGAGATTTCTACGGCTATGGGCGACAGTACGATTGCCGGCGGATATGCTTCCACGGCTACAGGATACCACTCTGAGGCACATGGAAGTGGATCTTTTTCGGGTGGCGGATATTATGACGTTGATACCTATGATGAGGTTTACGGCGGTAAAGCCTACGGCAACAGTTCGTTTGCTTTCGGCAGCAATGCAGTCGCCGGCAAAATAGTGTCAGAAGCAGTTATAGACCCAGATTCATACAATATTATAACCCCCGCTGTTTATGGCGGACATAACACGTTTGCATTTGGTAGCAATGCAAAGGCTGCGGAAGACAACACAATAGCATTTGGCTCATTGTCTTTGTCGGAAAGTGCCGAAAAGGCATATTACGGCACCTACGCGCAGGGAGTTTTCAAAGGCGAGATTGACAACGAAGACCTTTTGGGAATTGCCAATAATTTGTTTGAAAATGCAATAGAAAGCGGAACAAGAACCGCAGACGAGATAAATGCGTTGAAAAATGCAGCGACTGTTGAAGCCTTTGTATCGGGAATGGATCAATTTCTTGAAGATATTGGGATTGGGATGGATTTCGTGACGGCTATTAAAAGCACAGGCTATGTTTCGGCTCCGGAAGGAACAACCGCCAGCGGTGAAAACGCCATAGCGATAGGCAACTCGTCAAAGGTTCAAGGCACGCTTGCTTCAGGCAAAAACTCAATGGCTCTTGGCAACGACGCGCAGGCAACGCACGATAATTCCGTAGCGCTCGGAAGTAATTCCGTTACAACGGCTGAAAACACAATTTCAGTAGGCTACGTCGGCGGCGAAC
>JAUNNW010000027.1 GCA_030531285.1 Synergistaceae bacterium
CAGCAAGTTCTTTTCTCTGGTTGCCCTGTTTTGTCTGGATTGATATCCATTCAATGTGATGTTCTTCGGTTGCCGGATGCTCGATGCTTCCGACTGTTACAAGTACTTTGCCGTCTTTGATTTCATACACGGGAACGTGTTTTTCAACTGCGGCGTCTGTTGTCCCCGGCATAAGTTCTTTCATCTCTTCCCCACAGCAGACGATGGGTACGCCCGTGTTTTTGACGATCGCTATAATCTGCCCGCAGTGTTCGCATTTGTAAAATCTCTGTTCCATTCCGGCACACTCCTTTGATGTGGATGTAATTTCTGCAGCGATTATATTTTACACCAATTTACCGCTCTGCAATCAGTATAAATACCGAAAACGATGCCGTGTTTTATGTGCGTTTTATATGCAGCCGTTCAGCGCAGTATGTCCGCCGTTACAGCGTCTGCGGCTTTTACGAGGTCGTGCGGCGATATTTTGAAGAGTATTCCTCTGTGCCCCGCGTTTATCGTGATGTAGTCAAAGGCAAGCGCCGAGGCGTCAACGTACACGGGATATTTTTTCTTTGTTCCTATCGGAGAGCAGCCTCCGCGGACGTAGCCGGTGAGCGGAGTTACTTCTTTGAGCGGCACAAGTTCCGTGCTTTTGTTGCCGCTGACAGCCGCAAGAGCTTTGAAGTCAAGTTCGCGCCCCGCGGGAAGGCAGGCAAGCAGTATGCCCGTTTTGTCTGCGCGCACGCAGAGGGTTTTGAAGGTGCGTTCTTCGGGTATTCCCGTTTTTGCCGCTGCGTCTTCCGCAGAGAGCAGTTCCATGTCTATGTCGTATTCAAGCAGTTCAAACGGTATTTTTTTCGTTTCAAGTATCCTTGTGGCGTTCGTTTTAACCTGTTTTGCCATGCAAATCACCCGCCGTTATTATAATTCAAAAAATTCAAAAAACGGCTGGCAGATTATGTAATTTGTTGTATAATTTCCCGCGGCAGAGTTTTTTTATTATCACAAAGGAAGTGTCGTTTATGGAACAGATTCGTACTCTGGACAAGCTTGTTGAATACGCAAAGGAAATAGGCCCCAAGAAGGTTGCTGTCGCCTGCGCGGAAGACCATGTAGTTCTCGAAGCTGTTGAACGTGCCCGCAGCGAGGGCATTGTTGATGCAATTCTCGTCGGAAATGCGGACAAAATAGCGGAGGAAGCGGCAAAGGCAGGTATCGACCTTGCGAATTACGAAGTTGCCGACTGCAAAAACGGCGCGGCAAAAACAGCTTTAATGACTGTTGAAATGGTTTCTTCCGGCAAGGCTGACATTATGATGAAGGGTATGCTTGAATCAAGCGATTTTCTTCGTGCCGTGCTCGACAAGGAAATAGGTCTCCGTTCGGGCAAGAGAGTTCTCTCCCATTCCTACATTCACGAGATAAAGGGCTGGGACAGGCTGATTTTCATTACTGACGGCGTTTTCAACACCTATCCGGAGCTTGCGGACAAAATTGGCATCGCGAAGAACGTTACGGAGCTTTGCCACGCTTTCGGAATTGAGATGCCCAAGATTGCCTGCCTTGCGGCTGTTGAGGTTGTCAATCCCAAGATGCAGTCCACGCTTGACGCCGCCGCTCTCGCTCAGATGAACAGGCGCGGGCAGATTAAAGGCTGTCTGCTTGACGGGCCTTTTGCGCTTGATAACGCCGTTTCGGAGGAATCGGCAAAGCATAAGGGAATTGCAGGCGAGGTCGCAGGCAAGGCAGACGTTCTGCTCGTTGACAATATTGACTGCGGCAACGCGCTGTTTAAATCAATAGTTTATTTCTCGGAGAACAAAACGGCGGGCATCATTCTCGGCACAAAGAAGCCTGTTATTCTTACAAGCCGCGCCGATTCCGCTGAGACGAAATTCCTTTCAATAGCAACGGCAGTTGCAATGTCAAAGTAGAATTGCCAACTATAAAACTTGCTTGTGCCGCAAACAGCACAAGCAAGTTTTTTATTATCTTATTTTCCTTGCTTCAAGGTAGAAGCGTTTGTCATCGGCACTGCCTATTGAGAAAGTTTTCTTTGGCAGCGCACCGCCTGCTTTTATTGCCGGAAAGAAACTTTTTTTGTCCATTGCGTTGAAAATAATTCCTACTGCCCCGCTTTCGGCAACGATTTTGTCAACGTTTGCCCTGCCGTGTACGTAGTCAAGAGAGAGATATTTGTTTTTGGCAGCATATTTGTCCAGCCATTTCTGCATAACAGCCAGCGGCATAAGTTTGCCGCGTCCGTCAATCGCAAATTCCTCTTCACCGCCGTTCGCAAACGTAAAGGTTATTTCACTTCCTTCCATAAGCGACATACCGTTCAGTTCAAGCCAGCGTTCAAAGGCTTCGACAATGTCTTCTTTTATTCCGAAAAGTACGCGGTGTATGGGCTGAAATACTATGGTGTCCGAATGAAGGTTCACTATTTCCGCAAGCATTCTGCGCGCCGGATGATTTTTGACTTCTTCCGGCGAAAGCGCCGATTTCAGTTTTTCCCAGCAGCTTTTCGCCGTCGCAATGGAGTGGTTGCCGTCGCCTGCCGCCAAAAATATTTCCCCCGCTTTTTCTTCAAGTTCTGAAAGCCGAATACGCAGTTTTTCCGCCGCTTTTCCTTCAATTGCCCAGCCTGCAATATGTCCGCCGTTTTGCATGAGGTCGAAATCATACAGTTTTCTGAAGCTGTTTTTCTGCGCTGCCAGTGGTTCTATCAACTGTTTTTCTGCGTCGTTAAGCAGAAGCAGAACGTGCGGCAGTTCAAGTACAGCGTTTTCGCGTATTTTTTCGCGCGGAGGTATGCGCGAGAGTATTGTGCCTTCCGTTGCCCGCACTTTTGGCTTTGTTCCTTCCCTGAAATCGTATTCTTCAAGGTCAAGAGCGCCGAGCAAACCCGACAGAACTCCGGCTGAGGTCTGGCGTTCAACGTAAATAAAGCCGTTTTTGACAGCTTCCGTCAGAGTTCCGTCCGCAAGATATTTTTTCATGTTTTCGTTTATTTCTTCCGTTAACTTCCCCGCTTCGCTGAGATATATTTCCGGCAGCGTAAGTTTCAGCGTTGAAGGCGCGCTGCCGGCGATGTTTTCAGTTTCTTTCCAGTATTCAGGCTGGCTTGTGTATTGGTCACAGGCGATTACAGCCCATTTTTGCAGATCGACGTCTTTATTCGGCAATAATATGTCCGTTGAATCAAATATCATTTTCTTGCTCCTTTTTGAAAGTTAAACCGCCGAAATGCCGGCGGTTTGTTGTTATTCAACTGTTACAGATTTTGCCAGATTTCTCGGCATATCTATGTCGCAGCCTCTCTGACGCGCAACGTAGTACGCGAAAAGCTGCAAAGGTATTACCTGAAGGAACGGATAAAGCTCCGGCTCTGTTACAGGCGTGTATATTACCGAGCGCGTGTACTGCAAAATCGCCTGATCGCCTTCCGCAGCTATCGCTATTACCGGCGATTTGCGAGCCATGGACTCTTCAATATTTGAAATTGTTTTTTCCCACATATCATTTTTCGGAATAAGCGCGACAACGGGAAGCTCCTTGTCAAGAAGCGCGATGGGGCCGTGTTTCATTTCGCCTGCCGGATAGGCTTCCGCGTGCATATAGGAAATTTCTTTGAGTTTGAGAGCTCCTTCAAGCGCCGGCGGATAGGACAGCGTGCGCCCGAGGAAGAAGAAACCTCTGGCGTCCGCAAATTCTCTTGCGATATGCTCTATGTCATGTTCCTGTTTCAGAATTTCGGCAAGTTTTGCCGGAATGTCCATGAGCGCTGAAGCAAGGCGGGTTTCTGTTTCAGGCAAAAGCTCGCCTTTAAGTTTTGCAATATACATGCCAAGCAGGACAAGAACCGTTATCTGCGCAGTAAACGTTTTGGTGGCTGCAACGCCTATTTCAGGACCCGCAGGGGTTATGAGCGCATTGCCCACCTCACGGTGGATTGTGGAACCGCGCACGTTGGTTATTACAAGACATTCCGCGCCCTTTGACTTGGCAAGCCTTGCCGCGTGGAGCGTGTCCGCCGTTTCGCCAGACTGCGAAACAAATATGCAGAGCGTGCTTTCGTCCGCCGGAATGTTTCTGTAACGGTATTCAGACGCGACTTCGCAGCGGTTTTCAAAGCTGCCAAAGGTTTCCCATATCTGTGCTGCCGTCATTGTCGCGTAGTGGCTTGTACCGCAGGCGACAAAATGTATTTTGCGGAATTTTTTGACGTCTTCAGCTGTCCACGGCAGTTCTGAGGAAAGGTCAATCTTTCCCGACGCGACGCGGCCAAGCAGTGTATGCGTCATTACGTCAGGCTGTTCGTGGATTTCTTTGAGCATAAAGTGCGGATAAGAGCCCCTGTTCGTCATTGCGGCGTTCCAGTCAAGGTGCATCGTTTCTTTCGCGTGCGGTCTGCCCGCAAAATCAAAGAATTCACAGCCTGCAGGGGTTATCCTTGCCATTTCGTCGTCGTCCATGAACCATACGTCGTGAGTAAATTCAAGCAAAGCCGTTGCGTCCGACGCGCAAAAGCCCGCGTTGCCGGCATGTCCAACAACAAGCGGAGAGCCTTTGCGGCACACCCATATTTCTTTTTTGTCAGCGAACATTATAACAAGGGCAAAGGCACCGCGTATTCTTCCGGTCAACTTTACGATTGCCTCTTTCGGATTGCCGTCGTAGACATATCCAAGATACTGAACTGCGGATTCCGTGTCTGTTTCGCTGTGGAAGCAGACACCCTTGTCCTCCAGTTCGTCGCGTATCTCGCGGGCGTTTTCTATTATGCCGTTGTGAACGACAACAACGCGGTTATCGTTTGAAACGTGCGGATGAGCGTTGTTTTCGGTAACGCCTCCGTGCGTTGCCCAGCGCGTGTGCCCTATTCCGAATTCGCCGCGCAGCCCTGCTTCGGCGACACGCTCGGCAAGATTTTTGACGCGTCCGACCGTTCTTATTTCTTCAATTTTGCCATGATTTATAACGGCTATTCCTGCTGAATCGTAGCCGCGGTACTCATGCTTCGCCAAACCGTCCAAAATGATTTTTGTCGGCTCCTGACCGCCAATGTAACCCATAATTCCGCACATGACACAACCCTCCGTATGCTGTACTGTTTTGTCAATTGCAATATCCGAAGCAATTATACATTAAAAAATACAATTTTCAGCTAAGTTTCAGACAAAAAATCCGATAACCTTACATTCAGCCGCAAATAAAAGTTGAAAAATAAAATTATGGTTGTAGAATACTGTTTGGACAAAGGCGGCTTCAGAAAGCTGCCGGGTGTAAAGTGAGTGATGACTATGAGTGTATACGCCGTAGTTGGAGTACAGTGGGGCGATGAAGGAAAAGGACGCTGCGTTGACACGCTTGCAGCCAATTCTGACGCCGTAGTACGCTATCAGGGCGGAGCAAACGCAGGACATACCGTTGTCGTGGGTGATGAGAAGTTTGTATTCCACCTTCTTCCTTCCGGAATACTTTATCAGGACAAGATTTGCATAATAGGCAACGGAGTCGTGGTTGATCCCGAGCAGCTTTTTGCAGAGATAGACGAGCTTGCGGCACGCGGCAAAAAGATGTCGAAGCTTATCGTCAGTAATGCGGCGCATATTGTTATGCCGTATCACAAACTGCTTGACGGGCTTAACGAGGCTTTTCTCTCCGACGGACAAAAAATTGGAACCACAGGCCGCGGCATAGGCCCCTGCTACACCGACAAAATTCAGCGCATGGGCATCCGCGCGGAAGATTTGATAGATCCTGCGGTGCTTAAAGAGAAGCTTGAACTTAATCTCAGGCTGAAAAACGAGATTATTACCAAGGTCTACGGGGGTACGGCAGTTGATTTTGATACTCTTTACAAGCAGGCTCTCGCGTGGGGTGAAAGACTTAAACCGATGCTTGGAGACACATACGAAGCCCTGTCGGAACTTGACAGAAACGGAAAGAATATTCTTTTTGAAGGCGCTCAGGCGACGCTGCTTGATATAGACCACGGCACCTATCCGTTCGTAACAAGCTCAAGCACAACGGCAGGAGGCGCCTGCACCGGAAGCGGTTTGGGGCCCAACAGAATCAAAAAAGTTTTCGGCGTAATGAAGGCATACTGCACACGCGTGGGGGCAGGCCCTTTCCCGACGGAAGATTTCGGAGACGACGGCGAAACGCTGCGCCAGACAGGCGGAGAGTTCGGTGCCACAACCGGCAGGCCGCGCCGCTGCGGATGGTGCGACCTTGTAATAGCCGATTATGCGGCAAAAATTAACGGACTTGACGGTTTCGCGCTGACGAAGCTTGACGTGCTTACAGGATTTGACAAAATCAAAATCTGCACGGCTTACGACGTTGACGGAAAGATTTACACGCATTTTCCAAGCAGCGTTGCAGATCTTTCAAAGGCTCGCCCAGTTTATGAAGAGCTGCAGGGCTGGACTGAAGATATATCAACCTGCCGCAGTTTTGAAGAGCTTCCCGAAACAGCACAGGCTTACGTAAAATATATTGAAGAAAAAACAGGGGTGCCCATTGTTCTGATAGGCGTAGGCGCAGGCAGGGACGACACTATACACAGAGGAATTTAGTTTTTCGCAGTTAAAAAAATTTACCGCCCGATGGGCGGTTTATTTTTTGAAAATCAGTTTTAATTTTTCAGAACGTGAAAGCTTTTTTATCTCAGCTTCCCTTTTGAGCGCTTCTGCTTTGCTGCCGCATGGCTCGTGCCACAGCATTTCAACCGGACGTTTTGAGTGCGTGTATTTTGATGCCGTTCCCGCATTGTGCGCTGCAAGACGCTTTTCAAGGTCGTTTGTCCAGCCTGTATAGAGAGTTCCGTCCGAACATTTCAGTATATAGACGTACGCCGTTTCAGTCATTTACCGACCGCCTCCGCAGCTATTATACACAAAAATGGCAAAATCCCGCAAATTTCTAATTTTGCTGACTTTTTAAGCAAAAAGGAGTAAAATTACGTTTCAAGTTGATTCTCCAAAAGGAGTGACCATCATGCGTATAGTGCTTGTCGGAGCAGGCGAAGTAGGCTACAGTGTAGCGAAAAACCTTTCAGAGGACGGTCATGACATTGTAGTTGTAGAGGAAGACAAGGACAAAGCGGAACGTATTGACGCTGACCTTAACGTTCAGGCGATAAGGGGAAACGGGGCAAGCCCTTCTGTTTTGGCGCAGGCAGGAATTACTGACAACGGTGACAGAGCCCAAATGCTGATTGCCTGTACAAACACAGACGAAGTCAATCTTATGGCATGCCTTATTGCGAAACAAATGGGAGTAAAGCACGTTATTGCGCGCACAAAGGGGCTTGAGTTTACGGACACGGACAGTTGGGCAAGAAGCCTCGGCATTGATCTGATGATTTCAACAGAACGCTCAGTTGCCAAAGAAATAGAGACTTTGCTCGAAATCCGCGGAGCAAGCCGAGCGACAGAACTGGCCAGAGGCAAAGCAGGCGTTTATCTTTTCAAGGTAAATGAAGGCTCCAAAGCATGCGGCATAACGCTTGCAGAACTCAGACAGCAGAATTCGGATCTTAATACCATTATTATATGCATTAAACGCGGCAAAGAAAGCTTTGTACCTCGCGCTTTTGACAAACTTCAGCAGGGTGATCTCTGCTACACGATCTGCTACAGAAATCAGATAGGCAAAATTGAAGACATATTCAATATTGAGCACAAAAAAGTGCTGAAAACCGTAATCATCAACGGCGGAAGCAATCTTGGCCGTCAAATCGCAAAACGCATACATACCCGCTGGCCGAATTTGGCAATCAAAATTTTTGACCCCGACAAGACAAAATGCAGCAAAATAGAGACGGAAGTCCCTTATGCCCTGCCCATAAACGCTGACGGATCTGACGCAAATCTTTTGGATGCCGAAGGGATAAGAAACAACGCCGCGGTAATTTCGGTAACAGAACGCGATGAATCAAATTTAATGCTTTCGGTTCTCGGAAAAACTTTAGGGGCGTTGAAAGCAATTTCCGTTGTGCAGAAAACCAACTACCTTGACATGATAGATCATCTTCCGCTTGATGCTATTGTTAACAGAAATCAGGCGCTTGCAGACGGAATTATCCGCAGCGTTCGTTTCCCTGGATCTTCAAGAATGCTTATGGTATTTAACGAAATTGACGCTGAAGCGGTTGAAGTCTGTATTGAAGAAGATTCGCCCGCAGCAGACAAAACTCTGCAGCAGCTCAATATGCCGTCAGGTTCTGTAATAGGGCTCATAGAACGCGGAGACGAACTGCTTATTCCTTCAGGCAGCAGTGAAATCAAAGCAGCCGACAAAGTTTATCTTTTCGCTTCTTCGGAAATTATGCCTGAAGCTATTCAGCACCTCGGGGTCAATCCGCAATGAAATGTAAAGTTGTAATAAAATTCCTTTCCCTTATAGCCGGAATAATATCTTTGTCCATGGTTTTTCCGTGGCTCTTGGCTGTACGCTGCGGCACAAAAGACGCTCATGCGTTCCTTTGGTCTCTGCTGCTGTGCGCCGTCTGCGCAGGCATGGCGTTCTTCTTCTCAAAGGACGCTCCAACGTCAGATCTCAAAACAAGAGAGGCGTTTGCGGGCGTTACGCTTTCGTGGATAGTAGCTTCCGTTTTCGGCTGCCTGCCTTTTCTCTTCGCACGTTGCTGCGGCACTTTTACCGACGCGTTTTTTGAAACAATGTCGGGATTCTCCACGACAGGAGCAACCATATTCAAAACGGTAGAGCCGCTTCCGCGAAGCATACTGCTATGGAGAGCAGAGACACAGTGGCTGGGAGGCATGGGGATAGTGGTGCTCGCAATAGCCGTTTCTTCAATACTTGGAGGCGGTGTCAACAGTCTTTTCAAAGCGGAAGCGCCAGGCCCTGTTCTTCAAAAAACCGCACCGACAATAAACGCAATGTCAAAAAGCCTGTGGAACGTCTACGTCACAGTCACCGTTATATGCGTTATACTGCTGAAACTTGGGGGAATGTCCGTGCTTGATGCCGTATGTCATTCTTTTTCGGCGGTTTCTACGGGGGGCTTTTCAACAAAAACAGCAAGCATAGCTTATTACTCCTCGCCGTATATTGAATACGTACTGTCGGCTGCAATGTTTGTCTGCGGAATAAATTTCTCTCTGCATTTGGCGGCGTTTTCCAAAAGAAGTTTAATCCCCTACAAAGACTCTGAATGCGTGTTTTACGTTAAAATCGTTGTGTGCGCGATAATTGCCATCGTGTTTTTCCTCATGAAAGATACGGGCTGCAAACCTTTCTCCGCTGCCTTAAGACAGGCAGTTTTTCAAGTAACCAGCATAATAACCACAACCGGCTTTGCAACGGCTGATTTTGATAAATGGCCGTCTGTACTTGTTTTGGTGATGTTTCTCCTTATGCTGTCCGGAGGCTGCGCCGGTTCAACTGCAGGCGGCATAAAATGCATACGGATAAAGACCGTGTGGCAGGCGGTAAAGGTTGAAATCAAAAAACTCGTTCACCCGAATGCGATTGTTTCCGTCCGTATGGGAGAACAGACTGTCGAAGACAGTTTTGTTGCGTCGGCTGCTATTTTTATCGTGCTCTATCTGCTGATTTTTGCCGCGGCAACTATGGTAATCAGCGCCTGCGAACATGACATTCGCACATCCATAGGCGCAGCAGCCGCGACTCTCAGCAATATTGGCCCAGGTTTTGGAAAAGTAGGGCCTTCCGGCAATTTCGCAGATTTTACATCGCTGTCTAAGTGGATATGCTCGCTGTGTATGTTGTCAGGACGCCTTGAACTTTACACTGTGCTTGTTCTGCTGAGCAAAGACGAATGGGTAAAATAACCGCACAAACCGCAAATCTTTTCGGTATTACGCTTGAACAAACAAGAGCGCCGTCAGCGCTCTTGTTTTTATAATCGATCATCCGCCATATATTCCACAACCAAAATCGTTGTAAATATCATATTGCGACTATCGTGCAGAAAAAAATTATCCACAAAGAAAGACACACAAGATATAGTGCAGGGTGAATAAGTTGTGCATATATTTAGTGTTTCGACTGCCAAATTTATGCTAATATATTCCCTGTGCGGTACATACCGCAGTACGACATCAAATTCGGATCAGCAGACGTCTAATTACATAGAAAAGGTAGGTAACTGCAATGCTTTACAAGCCATCATTCTCAAAATCGGCGCAGGACATTCTTAAGGACAGATACTATTGGAAGGACTCTGACGGCAACCCTGCCGAAACAGCTGAACAGATGCTGCTGCGCATCGCCAACCACGTTGCCGGCGCAGAGAAAAATGAAACCCTGCGTACAAAGTGGGCTGACGAATATTACAACGAGATGGCACAACTTAACTTTCTTCCCAACAGCCCTACCATTATGAACGCGGGGCGCCCTGCCCCTCACGGACAGCTTGCCGCGTGCTTCGTAATAGGCATTGAAGATACCATGGACGGTATTTGCGAAGCCCTGCGCAAACAGATGCTGATTCACAAATCAGGCGGCGGAACCGGCTTTAACTTCTCAAAACTCCGCTATGAGGGCGCAAGAGTCAACAGCACCAACGGACGCGCCTCAGGACCTATTTCGTTCATGAGTCTTTTTGACAAAGCCACGGATACCGTCCAACAGGGCGGAATGCGCCGTGGAGCGAACATGGGCATTCTTAACATCGACCATCATGACATCCGCAAATTTATACACTGCAAAGATGCCGACGGAGTTATCACAAACTTCAACATTTCCGTCGGTATGTCAGACGAGTTCATGCAGAAAGTGGCGGACAATCCTGACGGTGAAGAAGCAGCATTGCTTGCGGAAATAGCCGAATCAGCATGGCGCACCGGAGACCCGGGAATTCTCTTTATGGATGCTATTAACCGCGACAACCCAACGCCTAACCTTGGTCCTCTTGAATGCACGAACCCGTGCGGAGAATCTCCGCTTTACGCAAACGAAGCCTGCAACCTTGGTTCAATCAACCTTGCCAAAATGGTTAAAAACGGCACCTTTGATTATGCGGCGCTGCGCCGCGTAACAGCTGTCGCGACACGCTTCCTTGACAGCGTTATCGACGTCAACCAGTATCCGCTTCCTGAGATTTCAGAATCAGTGCGTAAAACGCGCAAAATCGGGCTGGGCATCATGGGCTGGGCTGATACGCTCTTCCAGCTCCGCATTGCTTACGACAGCGATGAAGCACGCGCCCTTGCCGATAAAATTATGGGCACAATTCATGAAGAAGCGATACGTGTATCAGAAGCTCTCGGCGTTGAAAAAGGCATTCCTGCCGACCTCAAACATCTCAACAGAAGAAATGCGACTCTTACCTGTATAGCGCCTACGGGAACAATAGCCCTGCTTGCAGACGCTTCATCAGGCATAGAACCGCTTTTTGCGCTTGAACATACGAGACTCCGTACACTTACTGACGGCACAAAGGTTTCGATGAAACAGAAAAACCGCTATTACGAAGAAGCCCTTAACGAAGGTCTTTCCGAAAATGAACTCAAAAAAGTCTTCGTAACGTCTCACGATGTAGCTCCTTCAGGGCACATTAAAATGCAGGGAATATTCCAGAAACATGTTGACCTTGCTGTTTCAAAAACGATCAACCTCGTCAACAGCGCTACAATACAGGACGTTCTTGACAGCTACGTGCTTGCGTGGAAAGAGGGCTGCAAAGGCATAACTGTTTACCGCGACGGTTCAAAAAGCTTCCAGGTTCTCTACACTGACGCCCAAAAAGCTGAAGCCGACCGCCAGAGAACAAGCGCCGAAAAAGTTCCTGTTCCCGCGGGTAAACCGTCACTCAAACTGAAACTCAAAAAAGCATAGCACAACGTCAGTCAGACAAACAAAAAACTGCAGAGAAATCTGCAGTTTTTTGTTTGTCTTGAATGAACAGGATGCAGTTTCTACAAACCTTTTTCCTCGTCCTGCACTTTCCTGAGATAAGAATACACGGTGTATTTTGTTACCTTCATCTCTCCTGCAAGCAGCTCTACAGCGCCTTTAAGCAGAAAATAGCCCCTGTCGTTCAGTTCTTTAACCACGACTTCTTTTTCTTCTCTTGCAAGATATTCAAAAGGCTTGGCAATTTTTTTGCGAACTTCAGAGAGGCTGTTCTGCATAACCTCCGAAAGATCGTTGGAAAAACCTTCCGTAACTATTGCAGTGCGGTCTGTATTATACTGTCTGACGTTATCATCGGTATGCAGGAAATTCTCTATAAATTCATGCGCTGCCTCGGCTTTGCTGATATCGTAATTTATACAGAGAAAGCCTATCATTTTTTCCTGCTCGTCACGTATAAATATGCAGCTGCATTTCATTTTGCTTCCGCTGCTGTTTTGGGCGAGATAATCGAATACTCCGTCCTTGTGTCTGTACTCGTCAGCCTTCATCATGTAAAGACCGAAATCTGTCATTGGACTGCCGATTTTTCTTCCGGTAACGTGCCCGTTTTCTATGGCAACAATCGAATGCTCAGGAATGGAAAGGTCGTGCAGATTAACCTCGTAATCCCTGCCAAGAGCAAGCGCGATACCTTTAACTATCGGAATATACGGCTTTAATTTCGGATTCATTTTAATTTCCGGCATAAGAACCACCTCCTAACGTACAAGCCATCCGGCAAGAAAATTCATTCTGCCGGCCTCCGTTTGCATTTAAATTTTACTATACTTTTTCATTTTTTTACTTATATTTGCCGCCTTCAGTATATAATATATGCAGGAGTTGATAATGATGAGAAAAATTGCAGCTGCACTGTTTTTTGTACTGCTGTCTGTTCAGGCGGCATACTGCTCTGCTGCCGGAATAACAGAATTTAAAGCTGTTGTCATTGAATGTGAAGACGGCGTCGAAACTGCAAGCAAAATATGGGTCACAGGAGACAGATCAAGGCGCGATTTCAAAAACGGCAAAGAAATTGTCGTTACCCGCAACGACCTTAAGCTTA
>JAUNNW010000028.1 GCA_030531285.1 Synergistaceae bacterium
TTTCAAAAAATGTAAAAAACTGTAAAAAACAATATAACTTGTTATCTAACAAGAAAACTAAAGTAAAATAAGTAAAAAAGTTTATAAAATAAAGTAAAATTGTAAGATGCTTTATAAATATTAAATGAAGTTTTTAAATTACCGGAAGGTGAATTGTTTGTGCTATAATGTGATTAAGATTTGGAGGCAGAGCTATGAACGATAAGGTTATGTCAGTAATCAGGGCAATGCAGGCGAATGAAATCACCGAGTATCACATCTACAGCGCGCTTGCGAAGGGGCTCAAAGGAGAAAACGCAAACGTTATGAGCGCCATTGCCGATGCGGAACGCGGACATGGATACGCTTGGAGCAGATATACTCACACTGAACCTAAGCCGAATAAATTGAAAGTTCTGTATTTCAGATTTATTGCCAAGCTTTTCGGGGTTACGTTTGTTCTGAATCTTATGGAGAAGGGCGAGCAGAATGCGCAGTGGATTTACGCCGAAATTGAGAAGGAGGTTCCTGAGGCTTCAAGAATTCGTCAAGACGAGGAAGAACATGAGGAAGCGCTTATTGCGATGATTGACGATGAACGTCTTAAATATACCGGTTCTATTGTCCTCGGACTGAATGACGCTCTTGTAGAGCTGACAGGCGCTCTTGCCGGATTTACTTTCGCGCTCGGAAACTGCAGAACTATAGGCATGGCAGGTTTTATCACCGGAAGCGCCGCGACTTTTTCAATGGCTGCGTCGGAATATCTTTCCAAAAAGAACGATACTGGCGAACAGCATCCGCTGAAAGCGGCGGTTGTAACGGGCGGGACTTATCTTGCCGTTGTCATTTTCCTTCTGCTTCCGTATTTTGTATGCAGCTCTCCGCTGCTTGCGCTTGCACTCTGTCTTGGAACGGCGGCGCTGATTATCTGGACGTTTACGTTTTATGTTTCGACGGTGTACAAAAAGCTGTTTTGGCCGGAATTTCTTGAAATGCTTTGCATTAGTTTCGGAGTGGCTGTTTTCTCTTTCTGTATCGGCTGGATTGCGCAGAGATTTCTCGGAATAGAGATGTAGAAAATGACGGTAAAAGTTTATTCGACTCCGACCTGTCCTTGGTGCGGCAAAGTTAAAGAGTACCTGACGTCTAAAGGTGTTTCGTTTGAAGTTGCGGACATTTCCTCCGACAGGGGCGCAGCTATTGAAATGATAAAGAAAACGCGCCAGATGGCTGTCCCCGTTACAATGAGCGGCGATGATTTTGTCGTTGGCTGCGATACGGCGGGGATTGACGAACTGCTGAAAAAAGCGGGAATACAGGCGTAGTTTGAGACCTGTGGCAAAGTTTTGACAGTTTTTTTCAATACAAGAAAAGACGGTGGATGCAATGGATGATTTCAGTTTTCTGTTCGGCGGAGCCTTCGGAAATTCAAGTATTTCCGAACTTGAAAAGAAATACGGCGCAGCGTGTGCGGAGGCGGCTGAACAGCTTTCCGCCGCCAATGCAGGAAAAAGCGGCTTCGGCTGGCTGGCGCTTCCGGACAGCGCGGATGACGAAATAAAATCTGCGGGCGAGTGGCTTAAAGGTTTTGATGCCGTTGTGCACATAGGAATAGGCGGTTCCGCTTTGGGCAGCCTGATGCTTAATCAGGCGCTTTGGGGCATTATACAGGGAAATCTGTCTCCTGAATACTATGTTGCGGACAATCCTGACCCCCGGAAACTTTTGGAAATTTACGACAAGGTTAAAAATAAGAAAACCGCAATAGTCTGCGTGTCAAAATCAGGACAGACGGCGGAAACTATGACGCAGTTTTTGTGGCTCTGCTCAAAATTCTGCAAGGATGGAAATTACAAGGACAGTGTGCTTGTAATAACGGATAAAGAGAAGGGGCTTCTCAAAGCTTTTGCTGACGAGACGGGCTGCAGAATGCTTGTTATTCCGGACAGCGTCGGCGGGCGCTATTCGGTGCTTTCCCCTGTAGGGCTGGCAGGGGCTTATGCGGTTGGGATTGATACTGACAAACTGCTTTCCGGCGCGAAAGACATGCGCGAAAAACTGCTTGCGGAACACAGCATGAAAAATCCGGCGCGGCTGTACGCTGTACTTCACAGATACCATGAAGAAAACGGGAAAAATATGGCTGTTTTAATGCCGTATTCAAGCCGGATGGTGCATTTTGCAGAATGGTTCGCACAGCTTTGGGGCGAGAGCCTCGGCAAGAACGGAATGGGAATGACGCCTGTTCGCGTCTCAGGCGCCATAGACCAGCATTCGCAGCTTCAGCTTTATACCGAAGGTCCTGACGACAAAGTTATAACTGTTGTATGCCTTAAAAACAGTTCAGAAAAGCTGTTCATACCAAAACCGCAGAGCAGAGCGCTTGAAGGACTGGATTTCTTTGAAAACATAGAACTTGGCGGCATGCTTTCGCTGGAGGCAAAATCAACGGCAGCCTCTCTTATGAAATCAGGACGTCCCGTAATATGGCTGGAACTTGACAGGCTGGACGAGTTTGTGCTTGGCGGGCTGATTTTCTTCTTTGAATACGTTACGGCTCTTACGGGGCTGCTCATGGGAATAAATCCGTTTGATCAGCCCGGAGTCGAACAGGGAAAACGTTACACCTATGCGCTGCTTGGGCGCAAAGGCTATGAGAACGAGGCGGAAGAAGTAAAAACCTGGTTTGCGAAGGCGGGCGAAACGGCCGTAAAACTTTAATCGTATCTGTTATTTTGTCGTCTTGCTAAAATCGGCAAAGAGAATTATAATAAACAGCGTTTCCTGTTTCGGGCGGTTAACTCAGCGGAAGAGTGTCACCTTCACACGGTGGAAGTCGATGGTTCGAACCCATTACCGCCCACCATTTACTGCATTGCAATCCGGAGGTTAAAATGGCTCAGCAGCAACCAGAAGGAGTTTATTTGTATATAAATGAAAACGGTGCCCGCTATGTGGCGGTTGTTGATGCTTTCGGCATGGCGAACATGATACCGTGGAAACAGCCCGGAGAGCTTGATCCGGTGCTTGAGAAAAGCTGGAACCTCAGCGGCGAGTTTATAAAACTGAAAATAGCCGAGCAGTAAAACCGGACTCAGGCCGGTTTTATTTTTTTTACAAAACAACAGCTTTTGTGTAAAATAGTACAACGAAACGTCAGGAGATGAGCACGTATGTTGCGCTTTACCAAAATGAACGGCAACGGGAACGATTTTCTTGTGCTGGACAACAGAGAACGGAAGTTCTCTGCTGAAGAAATGGGCAGAATGGCGCAGAAACTGTGCCGCAGAAAAGAAGCTATAGGTGCCGATGGAATTTTGGTAGTTGAGCCGTCCCTGCGTCTTGACTTTACAATGCGGCTGTTCAACCGCGATGGTTCGGAAGGCGAAATGTGCGGCAACGGAGCGCGTTGCCTTGCCCGTTACGCTTTTGAAGAAAAAATCGCGGGAGCTGAAATGTCATTTGAAACGCTTGGCGGAGATCAGCACGCCGTGGTTGACGGAAAATCGGTCGCGCTTGATATCGCGCCTGTTTGTGCAAAAGACGCCGTTTTGGATAAAACGTATCAGGACGACATTGCTAAACTTACGTACAGCTATCTTGTCGTAGGCGTTCCGCACGTTGTTGTGTTTGAAGACACTGTGCGTCCCGATGTGGAATACGCTGCCATAGGACTGCGCATGCGCAGTTGTTTTGAACTTTTTCCGCAGGGGGCAAATGTAAATTTTGCCGTAAAACATCCTAATGCCGAAAACAGCTATACTGCCGTTACGTACGAGAGAGGCGTTGAAGAACTGACACTTTCCTGCGGAACAGGAAGCACGGCTGTCTGCATAGCCGCATATCTCACAGGGCGCGGCGGAGAAACAGCCGAAATTCACAATCCCGGCGGAATAAACTGTGTCAGGCTGGTACGCAGCGGAGACGAAATTAAACCGACGCTGGAAGGTCTTACGGTGCGTGCCGGAGAAATTTCGGTAACCGAAGAAATATTATGATTCAAAATTACAGGAGGTAACTGTTATGCCTATGCCTAAAACCTGGTGGCGCGAGACTGCTGAAACTGTACTTTGGGCGCTTGCGCTTGCACTGGTGCTTCGAACCTTTGTTATTCAGGCGTTTTGGATTCCGAGTACGTCAATGGTTCCTACGCTGGAAATCAGCGACCGCGTACTGGTAGCAAAATTCTGGTACTATCTGCCCAAGGTTTCTCCGAAGCGCGGACAGATAGTCGTTTTCAAATATCCTCAGGACACCAGAAAAGATTATGTCAAACGCATTATAGGACTTCCGGGCGATACCGTTGAAATGCGCAACGGTATTGTGTATGTGAACGGCAAAGAGCTGTTCGAGGATTACGTCAAAAATACGGATGACTACACTATGCCTATGATTACCGTTCCGGAAAAAAGCTATTTCTGCCTCGGTGACAACAGACCGAATTCACAGGACGGGCGCTTCTGGGGTTTCGTTCCCCACAAATATCTGAGAGGTCCGGCAGTAGTGCGCTATTGGCCGCTGAACAGAATAGGCATACCCAAATAAAATGGGCCGCACAGTCTGGTTTCCCGGACATATGGCAAAAGGCAGGCGTCAACTTGAAGCGCTTGCCAAAAATCTTGACCTGATTATAGAGGTGCGCGACGCGCGCGCGCCTTCTCTTACTTCGTCGCCTTTTATCAGGCTTCTTGCCGGCAGCATAAAAACCGCAGTCGTTTTATCCAAGGCTGACCTTGCCGATGAAAAAATCAGCCGTCTTTGGGTGTCAGAATTGCGAAAACATGGGTTTCTTGCGTGGGCGCTTGACCTTCGCAAGGGCGGAGTTTCCCAGCTGAAAAAATCTCTTCTTGCTTTCAAACCGCAGCACCGTGATCTGCGTTTGGCTGTTGTCGGAGTTCCCAACGTCGGAAAATCAATGCTTATAAATCAGCTTGCAGGGCGCAGAAGTGTTCCTGTAGGCGGCATACCGGGAGTTACAAAAGGTGTTTCCTGGATTAAGGGCGGCGGTTTCCTTCTTGTGGACTCTCCCGGCATTCTTGACCCTCACGGAGACGCAGGGGCGCAGAGAATTATCTCTTGGATAGGCGCTTCGCGCGGAGAGGTTATCGGAAGCATGTCGGAACATGCCAAGCAATGCGCCGAATTTTTGATTTCGCGCAGTCTTTGGGCGCCGGTTGAAAGCGCGTGGGGAATTTCTGCGGAAGGAAACGGCAGCGAAATAGTTGACAAAATAGGCCGCAGGCTCGGCAAACTTGTCGCCGGCGGGGAAGTTGACTGCGAAGCTGCCGGAAAAGCCCTGCTCAACGCTCTCGCGGCAGGAAAATTCGGCAGAATGAGCCTTGAGAAGCCCGGGGACGCACCGCTTTGGGAGAGCCTTAAATGAATTATCAGGTTATTGCCGGAACAGATGAGGCAGGCAGGGGCCCCTTGGCAGGTCCAGTAGTCGCTTCTGCCGTTATTCTGACCCGCGAACAGAGGAATATCCTTATTGCCGAGGGTTTGAGAGATTCAAAAAAAATGACTGAAAAGACGCGTGACAAACTGTTTGAAACAATATGCCGCATAGGTGTTGTGTGGCGTGCCCAGGCTGCCACTCCGTACAGAATTGACAGAACGAACATACTTGCCGCATCGCTGTGGTGCATGAGACGTTCGGTTGAGCAGCTTCCGGTGTGGCCTGACCTGACGCTTGTGGACGGCAACCGGAGAATTCCCGGACTTATGTCGGAACAGAAATGTATTGTCAAAGGCGACGACAAAGTTCCGGCGATATCCGCGGCCTCCGTTGTAGCTAAGGTCCTGCGAGACAGAGTTATGCTTGAGCTTGATAAAATATATCCTGAATACGGCTTTGCGGGGCACAAAGGCTATCCCTCCGCCATGCACAGGGAAATCCTTAAACAAATTGGCCCGTCTCCCGTGCACAGACTGTCTTTCAAGGGAGTTGTACTGCAGAATGAGCTTTGAACGTATGCTTGAAAAAACCCGTTCGTTTTTTTCGTCCGTACCTGTTGACGTCACTATTGACGACAGCGCTCCAGAACATCTGAAAACGGGAGTACGCGGAGAAAATCTTGCGGCAAAATATCTTGCGTCGCTTGGATACAGGCTTCTTGAGAGAAACGCGCGCTCGCGTTTCGGCGAAATTGACATTGTCGCACGTGACGGGGAAGATATAGTTTTTGCCGAAGTACGCACCCGTTCCGTTGGAAAAATTCTTCCGGCGGACAGAACAGTCGGTCCCGATAAGCTGAAGAAGCTTGCCCGCGCAGCGAGAATATGGGTCTCGGAAAACAATTACGAAGGATTTTGGAGAATAGATTTGGTCGCCGTTACAATCAATACCGACGGTCAGACGAAAATTGAACACATAAAAGATATTACGGAGGGGATACAATGAATTCCGTGGCAGGCGTTACACTTCAGGGCATAAAAGCATTTCCCGTTGAAATTGAAGTTGAGACCACAGGCGGACTTTTTATGATTTCCGTTGTGGGGCTTCCGGATACCGCTGTCAGAGAAGCGCGTGAAAGAGTGAGAGCCGCTCTGCGTTCAGTTGGGATTAAAGTTAAAGGGCGTGTGGCGGTTAATCTTGCCCCTGCAGATATTCCCAAGGAAGGTGCGCTGCTTGACCTGCCTATGGCTGTTGGAATCGCCTGTTCGCAGGCGGGACTAAAAGTAAAACAGCCGTCTCTTTTTCTCGGCGAGCTTGCTCTTGACGGGCGTCTCCGTGCCGTAAGGGGAGCTGTCCCCGCCGCTTTTCTCGCGAAAGAAAAAAATCTTGTGCTTTACGTCCCAACTGACAATGCGGAAGAGGTAGGGCTGGTTGAAGGGGTTACAGCCTATGCCGTACCTGACTTGAAATCGCTTCTCGGGCATCTGCGCGGGGAAACGGAACTCGGCAGAATAGGACACACAATGCCCGCTGACAGCGTGCCGCCTGCGGATCCAGATCTTTCCGACATAAAAGGACAGACGGTTGCAAAACGTGCGCTTGAGATTGCCGCCGCCGGTCATCACAACATACTTTTTGCAGGGGCTCCGGGCTCGGGCAAAACAATGCTTGCCAAGGCGCTGCAGGGCATTCTTCCGCCTCTTTCAAACAGCGAAATGATGGAAGTTCTGCAGCTGAACAGCACAGCCGGAATACAGATGCAAAATCTGAGACAAAGACCGTTCCGTTCCGTACACCACACGGCGAGCGCCGTTGCCATTTGCGGCGGCGGGGCAAACATGCGTCCGGGCGAAATCAGTCTTGCATCAAGGGGGGTACTTTTCTTTGACGAATTTCCCGAATTTTCGCGCGACGTGCTTGAAGCTTTGCGCCAGCCGCTTGAAGACGGTTACATAACCGTAAGCCGCGCCGCCGGAAGCGTCGTCTATCCTGCAAAAGTGTTGATGGTTGCTGCCTGCAACCCGTGTCCGTGCGGTTACGCCGGAGACCCTGTGGAGCACTGTACCTGTACACCGTCGGCGATAGCGCGATATAACAGAAAGCTTTCAGGGCCTATCCTGGACAGAATAGATCTTCACGTTTCTGTGCCGCGCCTTACACCGGAAGAACTTGTAGCCATTGAAGGCAAATGCGGCGAAACAAGCGCGGAAGTCCGCAAGCGCGTGACTGCCGCAAGAAAAATTCAGGCTGAACGCTGGGCACAGTTCGGCTTCCAGTGCAATTCTGAAATTCCCGAAAGACTTCTGCGCCGCAGCGCGAATATAAAGCCTGAAGTAAAAGATTTTCTGCTTGCGGCGGTGAACAGGGTAAGGCTGTCAGGCAGGGGCATTTCAAGAGTTCTGCGCGTTGCGCGGACTATTGCCGACATAGAAACCTCGCCGAGAATTGAAATTCAGCATGTTTCGGAAGCTCTCAGCTACAGGGAGGGTGAGGTGCTTTCATGGATGAAAAACTAAAAGCCTTCCTACTTCTAAACTGCATAGGCGCCGACCTGCGCGTGTGGAACAAATTCTGCGCGGCAGAAACAGAGCCGTCTGCAATTTGGAAAGACACCGAACGCTTCGCAGGAACGCTCCTTACCGCAAATGCCGCGGGACGGCTTATTGAAGCCGAGAAAAACGGCTGGGCGGAAAAAGAGTACGATGGATGCTCCGCTTTAGGGGTAACGCTTATTGCATACGGTTCGGACAGCTATCCGAAAGCTCTTTGCGATTTGAAGGACGCGCCGCTGCTGCTTTATTTTAAGGGCAGTACAAGCGCCGTTTCAGCGAAAACGGTCGGGGTTGTAGGCACGCGCCGCGCTACCTCGTACGGCAAACAGGCGGCTTACAATATCGGAAACAGGGCAGCATCCGAAAACACACAAGTTATAAGCGGGGGCGCCGCCGGAATAGACGGGCAGGCGCATTCAGGCTGCTGCAATGCAGACGGCACGACTTTTGCGGTTTTGGGAACAGGCGTTGACGTTGTATATCCTTTTTCCAACAAAGAACTTTTTGACCGCATAAAAGAAAAAGGAGCGTTGATTTCCGAATTTCCTCTCGGAACACAGGGTGAAGCCTGGCATTTTCCGAGAAGAAACAGAATAGTGGCGGCCCTTTCAAAAAGAATAGTCGTTGTGGAGGCGCCTGAGAAAAGCGGCGCCATTATCACAGCCCGTCTCGGGCTTGAACTTGGCAGGGAAATATGGGCGGTACCCGGCAGGATAACGGAGAGCACGTCCGAAGGCGCGAACAAACTGATATTTGACGGAGCGTACCCGCTGATAAGTCTTGATACGTTCTTTGGCAGAAAAGCGGTGCAGATAGATTTTGAAAATTTGCAGGAGACGGCTCCTCACTTTCCCGAATTAAACGAGACGCAGAAAAAAATACTGAAAACGATAGCTGGGGAAAATGACCTGACAGTGGATAATATTGCGGTTCTTTCCGGAATTTCTGCAGCCGAGACGCATAAAAATATCTCGCTGCTTGCCGCTTTCGGACTGATAGAAACGTCAGCCCCCGGCCGATACGTTCTTTCGCGGAATAGGGAATAGATAATTAAAAAATACGTAAAAAATACTGTTGACAGGATATCGTTTAGATAGTTAAATATTTCGCCGTCAGCACAGAACAAGATATTATATTCAAGAGGTAACAGACATGGCTGAAAAGAAAACAAAAAGCGCAGACAGCACGGATAAGTCTGCTGTTAAAAAAACATCGGCAAAGGCGGAAACAGCAAAGAAAACGGCTGTGAAAAAAACTGCCGCAAAGAAGGTGCCTGCAAAAAAAACAAGTGCGGGCAAGAGCACGGTTAAACGCGGTGTGCCGAACTGCAGCGGGAAGACACTTGTAATTGTTGAGTCGCCAGCAAAGGCAAAAACAATATCCAAAATTCTCGGCAGCAAATACGAGGTTCTTGCGAGTGTTGGACACGTTAGGGACCTTCCCAGAACGCGTATGGCAATAGACGTTGAAAATAATTTTGAACCTGATTACGTGCTTGTACGCGGCAAGGGAGATTTGATAAAAACGCTGAAAGAAGCCTCAAAACAAGCCTCAAAAACGCTGCTTGCTTCCGACCCTGACCGCGAAGGTGAAGCTATAGCGTGGCATCTTGCAACTCTGCTGGATATTGACCCTGAGTCAAAATGCCGTATCAGAATGCATGAAATCACCAAAAACGGCGCGGAAAAAGCGGTGTCGTCTCCGGACAACATAAATCTTGACCTCGTGAACGCGCAGCAGGCAAGACGCGTACTTGACCGCCTTGTCGGCTACGAGCTCAGCCCGCTGCTTTGGAGAAAAGTCAAACGCGGACTTTCTGCCGGACGCGTTCAGTCCGTTGCTCTCAGAATTGTATGCGAGAGAGAAGAAGAGATAGAAAATTTCCAGAAGGAAGAATACTGGAACATAGAAGTTGAAGCCTCTGCGGACAGCAGAAAATACAAACTCAAAGTTGTTAAATATCAGGGAAAAGAATTTAAAATTCCGAACAAAACGGAGGCGGACAAAGTTAAAGCTGCGCTCAAAGCGGGACAACTGACCGTAAAGAGCTTTGACACGAAAGAAAATATGCGTAAAGCGCCTGCGCCGTACAAAACCTCGACGCTTCAGCAGGATGTTTCTTCAAGGTGCGGCTTCGAGCCTATCAGAACGATGCGCATAGCGCAGAGCCTCTATGAAGGAGTGGAACTTCCGGGCAGAGGCGCGACAGGTCTTATCACCTATATGCGTACGGACAGTCTCAGACTTGCTCCGGAAGCGATTTCGGCAGCGAGAAACTTTATAGAAAAAGCATACGGCAAGGCGTTTCTTCCTGCCAAAGCCAACCTTTACCAGCCGGACGAACGCGCGCAGGACGCGCATGAAGCCATACGCGCCACAGATGCTTCCATTACGCCGGATTCGATAAAGGAATATCTTACGCCGGAACAGTACAGCGTCTATAATTTAATATGGAAACGCTACATAGCAAGCCAGATGTCGGACGCAAGAATAACAAAAAATACCATCACCTGTGCGGACAACGGCTATACGCTTCAGCAGAGCGGCAACGTTGTTGCCTTTGAAGGCTGGGGCAGAGTATATCCGTTATCCGTTGCAGCCGTTGATTTGCAGTACGCCAAAGAGGGTGAAATTCTCTCTGTTGACAAAATTCTTGCCGAACAGAAATTCACCCAGCCGCCTGCGCATTATTCCGAAGCAGGGCTTATCAAAATTCTTGAAGAAAAGGGAATTGGCCGTCCTTCAACCTATGCGACGATAGTTGAAACGCTCTCGGCGCGCAATTACGTGGAGCATGGCGAGGATAAAAAGCTTGCGCCGACTAAGCTCGGCAGAACGGTGAACGCCTTCCTTCTTAAATATTTCAGCGGCATAGACAATGTAGGCTTTACTGCGGACATGGAAAACAGTCTGGATAAAATTGACGACGGTGCTCTTGAATGGAGACAACTTGTCGGCACGTTCTGGAAAGATTTCAAGCCTCTGCTTGACGACGTGGCTAAAAATGGGGAGCCTATGCATCTCGAACCTGAATACACAGGAGAAAATTGTCCGCAGTGCGGAAAACCGCTTTTGAAACGCAGCGGACGTTTCGGTGAATTTATAGCCTGCAGCGGATATCCCGAATGCAAATACACTGCCGCCATAATCAAGACGACAGGCATAAAATGCCCGAAATGCGGCGAAGGCGAGCTTGTGCGCCGCCGCGCCAAAAACGGAAAAGCTGCGGGGCGTTTCTTCTATGCCTGCACACGCTATCCCGATTGCGATTACGTTGCGTGGAAGCTTCCTCAGGAACTTGCGGCAAAGCTTGCCAAAAAGAAAGAAACAGAGGACGGGGATGTCTCAGACATGTAACGTAACAGTCATCGGCGGGGGACTTGCCGGTTCCGAAGCCGCATGGCAGCTTGCGCAGCGGGGCGTTAAAGTAACGCTTTTCGAAATGCGCCCGCAGAAATTTACTCCGGCGCACAGGACAGCTCTTTTGGGAGAACTTGTGTGCAGCAATTCTCTCGGAGGGGACAAACCTGTAACCCCTGCCGGGATTCTGAAACAGGAACTGCGCGCTATGAAAAGTTTTATCATGGACTGCGCAGAACAGAGCCGTGTGCCTGCCGGAAACGCGCTTGCGGTTGACAGGGAAAAATTTGCTGCCCTGATTAACGAAAAAATTTCACGGCATCCGAATATTGAAGTGGTGCGTGAGGAAATCACGGAAATTCCTGACGGCTGCGCGATTGTCGCCAGTGGTCCCTTAACCTCGCCTGATCTTGCAAAAGAAATAGGAAAACTCACAGGCGAAAAATTTCTCTATTTTTACGATGCGGTTGCCCCCGTTGTTACCCTTGAAAGCGTTGACATGACGAGAGCGTACAGGGCAAACAGATACGGCAGCACAGGGGACTATATCAACTGTCCCATGAACGAAGAAGAATATTCCGCATTTTGGAATACGCTTGTCAGTGCCGAAACGGCGCCGCGCCATGAATTTGAAAACGAAGAAATAAAACATTTTGAAGGTTGTCTGCCGGTAGAGGTCATAGCAAAACGCGGCGAAAAAACGCTGCTCTTTGGACCTCTGCGCCCGGTTGGGCTTGAAGAAAAAGACGGTCAGCGTCCGTGCGCGGTCGTTCAGCTCAGACAGGATAACTTGGAAGGAACGCTTTACAACCTTGTCGGTTTTCAGACAAATTTGAAATGGGGAGAACAGGAAAGAGTTTTCAGAATGATTCCCGCACTTGAAAATGCCGAATTCGTGCGCAAGGGTGTGATGCACAGAAATCTGTTTGTCTGCGCACCTGAAGTGCTGGACGGAAACTTGCGTTTGAACGGAAAAGAAAACATTTTCCTGGCAGGGCAGATAACCGGAGTTGAAGGCTACGTTGAAAGCACGGCAATGGGCCTCTGCTCGGCGGTCTTCTGCTTTGCACAGCTTAGCGGTGCGAAACTTCCCAAATTTCCCGAAGAAACGACAGTAGGCTCACTGTTGAAATATCTGAAAACAGCCGTTCCTGAAACGTTCCAGCCAATGAACGCCAACCTCGGAATAATGCCGAAACTTTCGGGCAAAAAAATTCATAAGCGCGCTGAGCGCTGCACGGCATACGCTGAACGCTCTGAAAAAGCCCTTAAAAACTTTATGGAAGAAAACAACAAACTGTTTGAAATCTACGCGAAGTAAACGCAGTTGTTATCAGCCTGACAAAACGGCTTGGGAAAAAACAAGAAGCAATGACTGTAAAAACCAATTACTGTAAGAGGCAATTACCATACGGACATAAACAAAACGGCTTGGGAATTATAAAATTATAAAAATCTCCCAAGCCGTTTTAATTTTG
>JAUNNW010000148.1 GCA_030531285.1 Synergistaceae bacterium
AAGCAACGGGCTTACCTCCGTTTGGAGCCGCACCACGTAATGCGTGAGAGATGTACAAGGCGCAGCTTCTCTGCCGAGAAACAGCCGCAAACGCAGACCTCGGCAGGTCATACAACTGTTTCAGAAAAGCCATGCCCGACGAAAAATCGTCAACCCTCTCTACTCTTTAAGGGGTCTTTTCGGAAGCCAAAAAACAACCCTGTCCCGAAAAAAAATCGGGATTTTTTTTTGCGCCGTTTTGGCTAAAATTCCATAAAACATTGCAAATACTGAAAAAGACGCTGGATTTACCCCTCCGGGGCATACCCATACTGGGCACAGGCAGGCTGCGACTAAGCCTTTCGGCTTCCGCAGAAAGACGAAAAAAAGGTTCTACGCCTTTAACGCTCCGGACAGTTCTTAGTTCTGAGTTCATCGTTCAGCGTTCGAGTGAACGAAGTGAACGAGCGAAAGGAGGTGAAAACGAATGAAAAACGCAGTAGTAACCACGAGAAAACTCAAGATGAAATTTCTCAAAGGTGACGGAACGGAACACAACATCATCCTGAACTACGTCAAAGACGGACTCAAAGAAGGCACCGGCGCACAGCTTGTAAAAGCGGCGATGGACGAAGTTGTGTCACAGCAGCCGATAGCCGGAAGCATAGCCTCCGCAAACGGCGCGGAAATCACCGAAACTACAACGACAGACGTTGAAATGTAACGTCAAACCGGCGCGGGGCTTGGCAGCAAGCCCCGCAAAACAAAAACAAAAGGAGGAAACAACATGTACAAAGAATATGAAAACTGCACATCAGAAGAAACCGAAACAGAAAAATACGCGCTCCGCAGACCGTTTGACGCGATACGCGCAAGACTTGCAAACGGCGAAACCGAAAATGAAGAAGACAAAGCCTTCTGCGAATTTTACCTGCTCATACGCAAACTTGCCAACCGCTTCCGCCACGCGGCTCAAAAGACCTTGCGGACGAACTTGAAGGCTGCGGCGTTGAAGCCTTTATCATCTTTTACAGAGAAAAAGGCGGAGCGGCACTCTACGCGGAAGACCCGTGCGGAAAAGCCTGAAAAGCCTGAAAAAAAATCCTGCAAAAAAGTGTTGACATTAAAGCAAAAGTGTTATAGCATTACACTGAGCGGCGGGATATATTCTGCCGGCTGTTTGCGAAGTCAAACGAAAAGGCAGGTGCGGCAGTGTGGCATCCAGCAGGGAAATCATAAAGCTTTTGGAAGCTGACGGCTGGTTTTACATAGGTTCCCGTGGAGACCACTGCTATTTCAAACACGAGAAGAAAAGCGGCAAAATAACAGTTCCGCACCCGCAAAAAGACCTGAAACGCCCTATCGTCAAAGCGATATTAAAACAGGCGGGTTTAGACAGGGAGGGATAGCAGGTGAAAGCTGAAAAAAATTGGAAAGAAGCGCAAGACATCAGAACCTATCCTGCGCTCATATCCAAAGAAGACAACGCTTACTGTGTCCTGTTTCCTGACCTTCCCGGCTGTCTTACGCAGGCGGACACGCTTGAGGGCGCGTTAGTGCAGGCAAAAGACGCGCTTGCCGGCTGGCTTTTCTACTCGGAAAGAGACGGAGACACAATTCCTGCGCCTACGGACATACGTGAACTGAAAATGCAAAGCGGGCAAATATCAGCGCTCATTTCGGTAAGAATGGACGCGCTCAGAAAAGAAGAAACGGCACGCGGCACACACATTGCTGAACCTGCGGTACTCCGAACGGCGCAGCCGTCTGAATGTAATTATACTTTACAGTGATTGATTCTTATTGTGAGGAGCTGCGATCGTGTACGAAATAATCTTTTACAAAACGAAACACGGGGAAGTTCCGGTAAAAGATTATATCAGCGAACTCAGTAAAGAAACGTCAAAAGACGGCAGAATAAGGCTTGCGAAAGTTGAAATCTGCATGAAACTGCTGAAAGAGTACGGCTTTGGTTTGAAACGCCCGTATGCTGCGCCGCTCAAAAATAAAATTTGGGAGCTGCGTCCGCAGAACAACAGAATAATGTTTGCCGCAGCGTTTCAAAACTCGTTTATACTGTTGCATGTATTCAAAAAAGACACAGACAAGGTGCCTGACAGCGAAATAGAAAAAGCAGAAAAAGAACTGGCAGATTTTTACGCCAGAGGAAAAGAGGGATACGAGCGATGACCGTAACAATCGGCAAAGAAACCTACGAAACATGGGAAGACATCGAAAAAGGACTCTTTTCTGAAGAAGAAATGGCTGAAATAGACAAAGAAGTAACTCGTATAAGCTCGGAAATGGACAAGCGTCAGGCGGCGGCTGTTGACGCAGGCTACAGAAAACAGTACGGCTGCGTTCCGTATGCAGCACGGGAAGGAATAATGCTGTAGCGCCGATGCCGCGGATAGTGAAAAAACCGAATTAAAGTTTGGTAACTGAACCTTACAGTAATTGCCTCTTTCGGTAATCGGTTTTTATTTGTAATTGTTTCTTACAGTGATTGATTCTTATCGTAACTAAACTTTTGTTTCGAAAGGAGGGGAAAATATGCGTGCAATGTGTATAACCTATGCAAAAATGTGTACAATGT
>JAUNNW010000149.1 GCA_030531285.1 Synergistaceae bacterium
GTGACTGTTCTCAAGTACCGCAAAGCGAAAGTGAATCTTTTCTAAGTATCGCGAATCGAAAGTGAGTAAATTAATACTCCCTCTCGCCAAAAATAGCGGTTCCGACGCGCACCAGCGTACTTCCCTCTTCTATCGCGTATTCAAAATCTCCGCTCATTCCCATTGAAAGCACGGGAAGCTGAAGTCCGCTTCGTGTCCTGAGCCCTTCCGCAAGCGTGCGGAGCCCTGCAAACGCACGGCGCACCGCCCTTTCGTCACCGTTCAGCGGCGCCATGGTCATAAGCCCTTCCACCGAAAGACGGGGGCAGTTTTCCATGATTTTTTCAAGCATTTCCAGCGCGTTTTCCGCTTCCGCGCCGCTTTTGTTCTCATCGTGCGACATGTTTATCTCAAGATAGACGGGAAACTTCCTGCCCGTTTCTTCCAGAATTCTGTTCAGCAGCGAGGCAAGCTCAAAACTGTCAACAGACTCAATAAGGTCAAAAGTCTCCAGCGCGCGCCTTGCCTTATTTTTTTGAAGCTGTCCGATGAGGTGCCACGGCGCGTCAAAAGGCGATTCCTTCCAAAACAGCCGCTTTGAAACAGCCTCCTGCACGCGGTTTTCTCCGAGCAGGTCAACATACTGCGCCGCTTCGCGCATGGCTTCAAACGGATGGAATTTTGAAACGCCCATCAGCTTAATTTCCGAAGCGCAGCGCCCTGCTTTCTTGGCGGCTTCCTCTATTTTCGCGCGTACTGCGCCTGTATTCTCTTTTATATTTACCAAATCTGGATTCTTCCTTCCTTAGTCTTTGCCGCATCCTCAACTACGGCGTTTCCTGCGGATATTCCCTCTGTCACTATAAATTTGTCGTCCTCCATCAGTTCACCCTTAATTTCTTTAAAGAAAACTCTGGTGCCGCGCACAAGATATACACCCTGCACGTTTTTTCTCTCAACAACTGCTGAACGCGGAATTACAGCGCCCTCAAGCTTTCCCGACTCCGCAGTCACAAAACCTCTGCGGTTAAGCACCACACCGGGCTCAAACCATGGAACAGCGACAAGAAATTTAACCTTTGCGCCGCTGTCAACCGAAATGCTTATATCGGTCAAAAGCGGAGTATCCTCGCTGTCCATCATAAGGCGCAGATGCTGTTTTTTCAGCTGCCTGTTCAGCGCTGAATCTTTGCCTATCAGCCCTATGAAACGCAGATTCTGGGGCTGCGGAATTATTTTGCCTATCGCCGCTCCCTCTTCAACCGTGTCTCCGTCATGGCAAAGCGTAACGGGAGACGTTTCGGGAAGCGTTTCCTTAAGCTCAGGCCACAGCAGCGAATACCGCCACTTGCCCTCGTTTCCGTCCGTGCCTGCGACAAAATAGCCCTGCCGGAAAGCGCGGATATATTTTTCAGCGCCTGAAGCGCTTACAATTTTCGCGACCGTCTGTCCGTAACTCACACGCACGGGGCCTTCGCCGTGCGGATAATACACCTTGCCGGCAGCAGGGGCGCTCAGCACCGTTTCATCCCAAAGGAACAGACCTTCAGCCTTCTCCGTGCGCCTGTTGCTTCCGGGAGCTGCCCAAGCGATGTCGGGATGCTGGTTTTCATAGCTGCGGAAATAGCACTTGAACGCCAGTATCCAGCAGGCGGCTATAAGAATTAAGGCAAGCCAGTAGGCAATGCTGTTTCCCCTGTTCGCTTCCTCAACGTCGTATTTTCTTACCATCAGTCAAACTCCGTATTCCAATGCATAAATTGCACACTATTTATTATCATTTTCAACTGTTTCAAGAATTTCTGCAAGGTCATCGCACTCAAAATCAGCACCTGCTTCAAGCAGCCTGCCGCGCGTAAAATTTCCGGCCGTCATGCCAAAATCAAAAAGCACCACTCTGATCATCTGCTTACTCCCTAAACCCTGCCGTAAACTTCTTTTTCAATTATACTATCTATTTGCCATATTGTTTTGCTTTTTATGGATTATAATAAAGACAGAAAATCAGCCCCTCTTCAGCAAAACGGCAGGCGCTTTCAGCACACTTGCCGAACAGGCGGCAAAAAGGAGCCAAACAATGTTTCTTACAAAAGAATTTAAATTCAACGCGGCGCACAACCTCGTCAACTATCACGGGAAATGCGAAAAACTGCACGGGCACACCTACCGCCTTGCGGTAACGCTTCAGGGCACGCCTGATGAAGAAGACATGGTAACGGATTTCACGGAGATAAAGCACGCCGTACAGGAGCTTGTGCTGTCAAAATTCGACCATGCTTACATAAACGACATACTTGAACAGCCTACGGCGGAAAACATAGCGCTCCGGATATTCAAAACGCTCGACAAGCCTCTTGAAAAACCTAACTGCCGGCTGTTTGAAATAAAAATATGGGAAACGGAAACTTCATCCGTTGCATGCAGGAGAGAAGATTTGAAATGAAAGACGTACAGAGCGAACGCGACGCAAGAAACATAGAAATAGACAAAGTCGGGGTAAGCGGCATTTCATGGCCGGTAACGGTTATGGACAGGGAAAACGGCACACAGGAAACAGTTGCCGAAGTTTCGCTCTCCGTGCTGCTTCCGCAC
>JAUNNW010000150.1 GCA_030531285.1 Synergistaceae bacterium
CCGTCTTTTTCCTGTTTCCCCTCTTGACTTATCATAGATAGTCTGCGCCTCCGCTGCGCTTCGCGCAGAATGACGGGAAAAAGAGGGCAGAAAGACGGTTGGGGGAGACGGATTTCCGCAGAATGACTGAATAAGGTTTTAAGGTTTCATTTGTCATTAGTCATTCGTAATTTGTAATTTGAGCGAAGCGCAAACAAAACAAGCGGCTTGGGATAAAAATTTCCAAGCCGTTTTGTTTTTGTCAAACAGGGGCTTTAATGGTATACTTAACGGCAGAATGAGCACGCGTACGGGTGCAGTTTTTGTTGTGCAGATATGCTGCTGCGGAAGTTAAAGGACGGTGCAGGGTTGAACAGGGAATATCGTGAATGGTTCTGTTACGTACTGCTGAGTGTTGTGCTCTTTATGGCGGAATTTTATTTCCCGCCCCTGTTCGGTGTGCTGTTTTTAATTTCACCGCTTCCGTTTATGCTTCTGCAATATCGTTTCGGTACAAAATCGGCAATGTACGCGGCGCTGACAGCCATGCTTTCCATATATCTGCCCGACGTTTTTGAGCACGGCATGGCAGGAGCAGTTTCGCAGGCTAACCTTGTTTCGGTTTTAATGTTTGTAACGCTTTTTGTTTTTACAGGAATGCTGTTCGGCACTCTGGCAAGGGCGCAGAAAAGCGCGGCAGGCTGGCTGCTGCAGGCAATAGCCGCATCTCTGTCCGCCAAGATTTTCCTTATGATTTCTCTAATTGCTTCAACGGGAATAAATCCGTTTGCAATGGACGAGACAATAGCGGCCTCCGTAGTTTCAGCCGCAGGCTCCGTTGCGAATATAAGCAGCGTACAGGCGGTAAAAGATTATGTTCAGGAGCTTGCTGCAACGATGAAAATGCTTTTGCCGTCAATGCTCATTTTATACGCCGCCGCAGACAGTTTCTGTACCTACAAGGCTGCTGGGAAGCTGCTTAAACGCAAGGGTGAAACGCTTCCGGCTTTCATTCCGTTCGGCGAATGGCGTTTCCCGAAGGAGCTTTCAACAGCCGTTCTTGCCGCGTTGCTGCTGAAAGTGTCGGAATATTTTGCTTCGTCCTATGCGGTAACAATGGCTTCGGAAAATTTAATGATGGTACTTCGCGCTGTCTTTACGCTTGAAGGAATGTCCGTATTCTGGTATCTTGCCGGAAAGAGCAGAATTTTCAAAGCGCTGCGACTGTCGCTTTTGGTATTCAGCATACTATTTCTTGCGCTCTTCACGTACCCGTATTCATTTGTCGGAATAGTGGATATCTGGTATGATCTGCGCAGATTGGGAGGAAAGAAAAATGAAAGTAATTCTTAAGGAAGACGTCAAAAAAATCGGCAAAAAGGGCGAAATGCTTGAAGTCGCAGACGGCTACGGGAGAAATTTCCTGATAGCACGCGGTCTTGCGGAAGAAGCAACGGCAGGAAAAGTTCGCGAGCTTGCGGAGAAAAACAAAACCGCAAAAGTCAAGGACGACAGGGCACGCACGGCAGCTGAGGAAGCAAAGAAAAAATTCAGCGGCAAAATCGTTGTACTCAAAGCCAAAGCAGGCGAAGGCGGAAAGCTCTTCGGAAGCGTTACAAGCGGCGATATTGCGGAAGCAATTCTTGCCCAGTACGGCGTAACGGTCGACAAAAAAGACGTTAAAGCCGAAGAAGCGGTAAAAATGCTCGGCGATTACAAAGTCAAAGCAAAACTTTACAGCGGCATTGAAGCCGAATTCACACTCAGGGTGGAGGGTGAATAGCTTTGGCACAGGTCATAGACAGACAGCCTCCGTTTAACCTCGAAGCTGAACGTGCCGTGCTCGGCGCATGTCTGCTTGACAAAGACGCTCTTGCGCTTGCGGTTGAGAAGCTGCACGCGGAGGATTTCTATGACCCTCGTCATGCACAGGCGTTTGAACTGCTGATTTCCCTTTTTGAAAAGGGAACCGCAGTTGACGCCGTAACTTTTTTGAACGAAATCCAAAGCAGGGGCGTTGAACAGAACATAGGCGGACAGTCATTTGTAGCCGCTGTTATGGACAGTGTTTCCACCTCTGCAAACACCGAATACTATGCGGACATAGTGCTTGAAAAGGCTGTTCTGCGGGGGCTTATTACAGTCGGCACCGACATAACGAAGCTTGGCTACACTGAAAACATTGCATCCGACGAAGCGCTTGAAAAAGCAGAGCAGAGCATCTACGAACTCGCGCGTACGGGCAGAACGACAACAATACGTGAAGCAAAAGACGTTGTAACCGACGCGTTTAGGGATATTGAAAGCAGGCTTGCAAACGGCACGTCGTTCACGGGGATAAGCACAGGCTTCCGTGATTTTGACAAAATATCCGGAGGTCTTCAGCCTGGCTCGCTTTACATTCTTGCTGCCCGTCCGTCAATGGGAAAAACGGCTCTTGCGCTGAACATCGGCGCGTATGTTGCGCTTGAAGAAAACATACCGGTTCTTATTTTCAGCCTTGAAATGTCAGCAGAACAGGTGGCAAACAGAATGATAGCCGCCGAATCCAGAGTTAACCTGCGCC
>JAUNNW010000029.1 GCA_030531285.1 Synergistaceae bacterium
GGTTTTTCATTCGTCATTTGCTTGTGCCCCGTACAGGGGTATAATTCGTAATTCGTCATTGGAGCGAAGCGACGTTAGACAGACAGACAGACAGACAGACCTCTCTCCTTCTGAGGGGAATTTTTGCGTTTCTCACCTCTCCTTTTTTAGCCCTTTATTTGCGAAAAATAGAATTACAGACCTAACGGCGTGTAAAACCACGGCGAATGTTTTGTTGACATAAACTCAAAATTCAGGATCCAAAATTTAAAATTCCAACAAGGGAGGAAACATAATGAAACAGAGAAACATCAAGAAACTTGCAGCACTCCTAATGCTCCTATCCTTCATCTTTGCAGGGGCATCTCCGGCGATGGCAGAAAACATTGTAGTTAATCCGGGAGAAACGGCGACATACACAAATATTATTATTGACGGCAGCTTTACAAACAAAGGCACGGCAACAGCTGAAAATGTTGTGACAACAAACGGTTGGACGTTGAGCGAAGGTTCCGTTACAAATACGAACTCACTCACCAATGTCCATGAAGTCGGTAAGACACCAGCACAGGGTACGGTAAACGGTGATGTGTATGCATCAAGCGGAACGCTTGATATGCGCGGAGTGGATCTCCGCCTTAAAGGCGAACCACAGCTTCATGGCGGTACAGTTGCAAATCCGACAACTTTGGATACATTAAAAGCTACACGTGTACTTTTTGGTGATATCTATGATGGTGGCAACCATCAGACAATAAAGAACATCATACTTGAAAACAACACAAGCGCGTACACTGCAGCGCTTGGTGTCTACTATGATACTTTGACGGTTGACAATATCTCTGTTGACGCGCCTGAAGGCTGGTATTGGAATCAGCAGTATCAGGATTACAACTACCAGATGTACACAGGCTACGGCGGTGTCCTGAACGTCAACAACAGCATGACATCCGGCGAAATTATAGTTGCATCATACTCATTGGGTTATACTGGCACCTTAAATTTGGCAGACGGTGCGGTGGTCAATTGCGTTGATTTCCAGAACACAGGTAATGTTACAGAAGAAACTTTGGCAGCGGGCAACGTTCATGTCAACGGCGCAGGTGCAACACTTAATGCAGCCGCATTGAACAATCACGCAATCACAACACTTGGAACGGTAAATTTGACGGCACACCCTGTTTTGACCATACCGGAACAAGGAGTGTACAGCGCAAACTATGGCACTGACGCAGTACTGACAGTTGGCGAACTCAACTTCAAGAATCTTGAGGGTGATATAACGAAAGCACAGATGAGAGTTGGTGACAATGCAAAGACAATAATCGGCGGTCTCACCTCATCCGAAGTCGGAACAAATTTTTATGTAACAGATACATCAGATACAAGCATTAACAAAGACGGCGGAAACAAAGTCCAGTACACAGGGGACATCGTTTTCACAAAATATAATAATGCTGCAACTGACGGAACTAAAGTCAGCATGAATCTTGACAGTAGCGATGACTATTTCACCGGCGCTGTCAGGGGAACAACATCAGCCGGCGCAAGATGGGGCAAATGGGCTTCTGCCGAAAATGGTGACGAAGTTGCGGCAAATGAGAACGTGCATAATATGACGCTTAACCTTTCCAACGGTGCGAAATGGAACGTCACAGGCGACAGCTTTGTTAATAACATTACAGTTGACAACGCAAGCATACTTGGTGGTGCTGACAAAACAGTTACCGTTACCACCAACGGAACTTTCAGCAATAACGCATCAGCAGCAACAAACATTGCAATTGCAAACGAAGGAACGCTTACAGTTACAGACAACGCATCGGTTGGCGGCACATTCACCAACAAAGGCGTGCTTAATATGAAGAATGACGTTGTCGGAACGGCATTGGCAGTTGAGAATTTTGTCGGCGTTGACGGCGGCAGCATTGACTTTGATGCAGATATTTCAGGCACAAAACAAGACACAGACCATATCACGGTAACGACTAAAGCGTCAGGCAATGTAGCGCTTGGCAATGTGAACATTACGTCTGATGCGGCGACTGACGGCAAGAAAACGCTGGCTCTCTTTGAAAACGCCGGCACCGCTGATTTCTCAGAATTGAACATTACAGGAACTGCAACAACGGTTACAAGCACAGGAAAGAAATATGACTTTGTTCAGGACACGACAAGCGATAATACAAAAGGCAATATCGTAGCGGACGTTTCTGCTACGACAATTACGCTTCCTGACGTTATCCAGAACAAGACTGTAGATGGCTATAAAGCCGGACAGGTTAAGACCTACTCACTGACAGGTGATTACACGGCAGAAGCAGATCTCGGCACGCTGACAAGTGTCAACAAAGATGCAGGCAAAGGCACTGATGCAACGAACACGCGTGAGCTTACAATCTACGGCAACGATCACAACCTTTCCGGCGACGGCAAGAAGGGTGTTACGGTTCAGCAGGGCGGCACGCTTACGCTGAATGAAGTTGCTTCGTTTGGCGGCTTTGACGGTGATGCAATTACGGCAAATGGCGGTACGGTCAACGTTAACAACTCAACGATTGACGGGAAGATATACGTTAACGGTGCAGCCGGAAATGCAACTGTAACCAACTCCACACTCAATGATGAAGTAAGAGTAAATTCAGGACAACTGCATATCTCAGGCGACACACCGACTGTTGACGAAGGCGGAAACAAAATTTACAAGTCAAGAGTCAATGGAGAAATTAAAGGCAGCGTCAGCTATCCGCACAATGTTGATATCACAAATACGCTTCTGACTAACAGGGTTACAAATGATGCCAGCACACTGGAAATCTCAAATTCAAGATTTGAGGGCAGCACAAATGGTGCTATCTTCAGTAATTACGATGGTAGCCAGTTTGTTCTTAATAATGTTGAATTTGTCAATAATTCAGGAGCGAGAACAGTCCACATCAGCGGCGGCACAGCTGAAATTAACGGAAGCACGCTGTTTAAGGGAAACAGCAACGGTGTTGACAACGTCAAATACGGCGGCGCGCTTACGGCTTCTGGAACTTCTAACACAAACAGAGTGCAGCTTACAGTTAACGGTCAGGGCAAAAATGTCAGTTTCATTGAAAATACCAATGAAGGCGGTTATGGTGCGGCAGTTACTCTCAGAAGTAATACCGATTTTAACGTCCATGATGTTAATGAACTGACTTTCAGCGGCAACACAAGTGCTTCCGGAGGTGCTATGTATATTGGTAATGCCGGCGCCGGATCTGAACCTACTGTCAATATCAGCGCAAAAACAGTGAAGTTTGAGAACAACATTGCAACAGACAACGGAGGTGCGGGCGGCGCAATTCACGTCAATCAGGCACCGATTAAAATTGAAGCTGACACACTTCTGTTTACAGGCAATAAATATGCGGGAACACCTGATGGCGCCGATAAACGTGCCGGCGGAGCCCTGTTTATCCGTGAAACAAAAGCAAGAGAAAACGTAATTGGTAAAGACAGCGGTATAACAACCTTCTCGAATAATACGTCAAATGATTTGGGCGGTGCAATCGGTGTTTATAAAACAGGAACCGATCAGGTATCACTTACGGTTAAAGGTGCTACGACCTTTGACAGCAACAGTGCAGCAGGCAACGGCGGCGCTGTTTGGGTGAGAACGGATAACGCAAACGGTTCTTTGGTTAACTTCACCGGTGACACTACGTTCACGAACAACACGTCGGAAAAGAGCGGTGGCGCAATCTACAATAAAGGATACGGCAAAATCGTTCTCGGTGCCGGAAGCAATTTCACGGGCAACGAAGCAGCTGAAGAAGGCGGCGCGATTTACAACGAAGAGAACGGCGAAATTACTCTCGACAAAGCCACCTTCAGCGGCAACACAGCAAACGGCGAAGCGAACGACATCTACAACGCAGGTACGATTAACGTAGTCAGCGACACGAGTTTTGAAAGCGGCATTATGAATATTGGTACGTTCAATTTCACAGGTGCGGGCAACCTGTCAAACAACGTCACAGGCACAGGCACCGTAAATATCCAAAACGGCGGCGAACTCACAAACGGCGGCGAACTGACACAGTTACAGGTCAACGTAGCGGCAGGCGGCGAACTTTCAACTGGCATAATTAACGGTAATCTTGAAAATTCAGGAACCGTCAACTTTACGTCAGGCACGCTTACGGACGAAAAACTTGGCAGCTATACAGGTGCAGGAACGTTTAATCTTATGAAAGATGCAATTCACTCAACAGTGTCAGGCAAGGTATTCACAAAGGCTCTTACAACGTTCACAGGCGACATAACGAATCAGGCAGATAAAAATGCCTATGTTGACGCAAACAACTACGGCACAAACAGCCTTGCGGCAAACAAGCTTACGTACGTTGGCGGTGAAATTGCCCTCAACGACGAATACTACACGCTTGACTACGCCAAGCTTGCAAAAAGCACGATTAAAGACGCGGGTTCAAATTCAAATCTTGTAATGAAAGGCACGCTGGTCACTAAGGTTGAAGATGATGGCAGCCAGACGGTTCTCGTTGATGCGCTGGACAACAACACCGGCGATGCCAAAATTATACAGGATAAGGCTATGACAATTCTGACGCTGAATGGCGACCTTCTTGTCGGCGCCAACGAAATTACAAAAAACAGCAGCGCGGTTGAAATTCTCTGCGAAGGTACTGGGCTCACGATCAGAGACGCAACCGCAAGCAGCATTGACGCAGACAAGATTGAACTTGCAAGCGTTGCAGGCGGCATGATTGTTACAAACGGAAAAGAGGTAACGGTAGGCGGCAAAAGCGCGACATCTGAAAAGGCAGGCGAAGCGATTACCGTAACGGATAAACCTCTACCGGAGGTTGAAATCAAAGTCGGTCTTGATCAAGCAATGTTTGAAGCAGTCAACGAAACGCTTGCAGAGGGGCAGAAACTTGCGAATAAAACGGGAACATTCAGTATTGGAAGCGAAGCGGACAAAAAATATGAGCTTGCAGGGAAACTTACTGTCAACGAAGGCAGTACGGCAACAATGACAGGACAGACGACAATTACAAAGACGCTGACGCTTAACGGCGCTGAGAATGAAGCCAGTACTCTTGAAGTTAAGAACGGTGAAACGACTGTCAAGGGTGAAGTCACGGCGACAGATGCCGCAATACTACTTAGCACGAACAGCAACCTGAGTTTTGAAGACGAATTTATGTTCACCGGCGGCACAAACACAATTACCGGCGACGGCAAGATTAAAGGCGACAAAATCGTGAACAACGCAACACTCACGACAAAAGCGGCAGCGCTTGATATTAACGAAATCGAAAACAACAGCGCACACACGCTTGAGTTTAACGATTCCGCAAATGCCGTTATTGAGTACGATATAACGATGGCGTCAGGCACAGGCGACGGACATACAATAATCAACACGTCAGAAAACAGTATTACGCTAACCAACAAAGGTACGATGACACAGAAGCTTGTAACGGTTAAAAAAGGCTGGCTTGTTAATGATGAGACAGGCAGTATTACAGCTGACGAGATGGTAATCGAAAGCGATGGACAAGTCACATCTAATGCAGACAATCTGAAGGTTGATGATATCGGCAACAGCGGTATCGTCAACTTCACTGGAGGCGAGTTTGCAAAGAGCTACACAAGCACAGGCACGACAAACTTCAAAGGCAAAACGAAATTCAGCGGCGCAGTCAGCCTGACAAACTCAACAATAAACTTCTACCTTGACGGCTTCAAAGCGGGAGACACAATAGTAATCTCAGACAAAGCTGTTGCGCTGGATAACGCGGAAATCGGACTGTATCAGATAACAGATACGGAACACAAACTGACGCAGAAAGGCGACAAAATCACACTCATAAGCAGCGCTGAAGGCTACGGCTACACGGAAGAAGCCCCCAACCTTATTGACGTACAGGGCGGAATGGTAGAAGACACCTACGGCGTGTACCAGAGCACAACAGGAGCGCTTGAAGCGGCATATATTGAAAGCGGACTCATAGACCAGACAAAGAGTTTCAGCGAAGCAAGACTTGCAGGCTCGGCGGCGCTCAACAGCGCAAGCGATCTCATAGCCGGACAGGCAATAGACAGCGCATCATCAAGCGGTTCATGGGAAGCCTTTGCGGCAATGGGCGGAAGCCACAGCCGCTATGAGACAGGCAGCCACATAGACCTCAACAGCACAAACGTTGCAGCGGGACTCTCAAAGAAAGTAAAAGACAACGTAACCCTCGGAATATTCGTTGAAGGCGGAAACGGACGCTACACGACAGAAAACGAATTTGAAGACGGAAACGTGAGAGCGGACGGCGACATAAACTACTTCGGCGGCGGTATCTTCGCAAAAGTTGAAGGAAAGAAAACAGCCAAAGGACAGCTGCACGGAGAAGCCTCATTCAGAGCGGGACACATGAACAGCGACTACAACAGCGAAACCTTTAACCCAGGAACAAGCACCCGCTTTGACACAAGCAATTCGTACCTCGGAGCGCACGCAGGACTTGGCTACAAATGGTCGCTCAAAGACAATTCAAACATAGACACCTACGTCAAATACCTCTGGAACAGACAGAACAGCGACAGTCCGGTAATAGACGACGAACAGTTTGACCTTGACGCGATAAACAGCCACAGACTTCGCGCCGGCTTCCGCTACAACGGCAAAGAAAACGAAAACGGCGTGAAATTCTTCGGCGGACTTGCCTACGAATACGAATTTGACGGAGCTGCCAAAGGACACATGGGAGAATACAGCCTGCTTGAACCTGACTTCAAAGGCGGAAGCGGAATGGCTGAACTCGGCATTAAATACCACAAAGCGAACAGCCCTTGGAAAGTGGAACTCGGACTGACGGGCTACACGGGCAAACGCGACAGCATTGGAGCGAACCTCGGCGCGTGGTATGAGTTTGGGAAGTAGGAGAAAGCTGTAAGCTAAAAGGACACTAAACCGGCACAAATTTGTGCCGGTTTATTTTTTGTTAATCTGATTTTTCGTAGTGTAAATTTCGTTTTTACATGCTATAATATTATAAATTTGTGTTTTATTCATTATCTCATAGAGAGGACGATGTTCCATGGCTGAAAAACGTGTATGGCTGTTCAGGGAAGGCAACGCTGACATGCGTGCCCTTCTTGGCGGAAAAGGCGCAAACCTTGCAGAAATGACAAATCTTGGTCTTCCGGTACCTCCTGGTCTGACAATAACGACCGAAGTTTGCATGGATTATATCAACCACGGCAATAAAATGCCGGAGGGCTTGATGGATGAAGTTGTTGCCGCTCTTCGCGAAGTGGAGGAGAAGGCGGGCAAGAAATTCGGAGACAAGGCGAATCCGCTGCTTGTTTCCGTTCGTTCCGGCGCAAGAATTTCAATGCCTGGTATGATGGAAACAATTCTTAATCTCGGTTTGAATGACGAAACAGTCGAAGCGATGATTAAGCTTACGGACAACCCGCGTTTCTGCTACGATTCTTACAGACGTTTCCTTACGATGTTCGGTTCTGTCGCATGGGAGATGGACAGACAGAAGTATTTCGAGTCCGAGGTTGAAAAGGTTAAGGCACGCGAAGGCGTGACGTCTGATACGGAAGTTTCAGCCGAAGGCTGGAAATCGCTTATTCCGGTCTACAAGCAGACAATTAAGGAAGTTACGGGCAAGGATTTCCCGCAGGATCCGTACGTTCAGCTTCAGGAGGCTATAGAGGCTGTTTTCCGTTCATGGAATATTCCGCGTGCCGTTGCTTACAGAAATATGAATAAAATTGACCATAATTACGGCACGGCTGTCAACGTCCAGACGATGGTTTTCGGCAATATGGGCAATGACTGCGCAACAGGCGTTTCGTTTACGCGCAACCCCGCAACGGGCGAGAACAAGTTCTACGGCGAATATCTTGTCAACGCTCAGGGTGAGGACGTTGTCGCCGGTATCCGCACGCCGAAGAAAATTTCCGAGCTTGAAGAGGATATGCCGGACATTTACAAACAGTACACCGATATAGCCAAACAGCTTGAAAAAGGCTATCACGACGTGCAGGATATGGAGTTCACGATTGAGCGCGGCAAGCTTTGGATACTTCAGACGCGCAACGGCAAGAGAACGGCAAAGGCAGCAATTAAGATCGCCGTTGATATGTTCAATGAAGGTCTTGTCACTAAGGAACAGGCGATTATGCTTGTAGACCCGTATTCAGTCTACCAGGTTCTGCTTCCGTGCTTCAATCCAGCGGCTGTCAAGTATGCCCACAAAATTGCCAAGGGTGTTAACGCGTCGCCTGGCGCAGCAGTCGGAAAAATCGTTTTTGATACGGAAGAAGCTGCGCAGCGCGGCGGAGCAGGGGAGAAGGTTATCCTTGTCCGTGTTGAAACCTGTCCGGACGACATTCACGGAATGGCAGTAGCACAGGGTGTTCTGACGCTTCGCGGCGGAGCAACCTCTCATGCCGCCGTCGTTGCCAAGGGTATGGGCAAGCCGTGCGTTTCAGGCTGTGAAGAGCTTGTAATTGACCTTGACAAGGAAACCGTAACAGCTGCCGACGGCTCTGTTTTCCATAAGAATGACGTCATTTCGCTTGACGGCGGAACGGGTGAGGTTATGGAAGGCGCAGTAGAGATGGTTGAAGCCGGAATTGATTCCGATTTTGAAACTTTCTTTGGCTGGGTCAACGAAATCAAGACGATGAAAGTCGAAGCCAACGCCGATACTCCCAAAGATATTGCAAACGCGAACAAGTTTGGCGCACAGGGCGTTGGTCTCTGCCGCACGGAACACATGTTTATGGATCCTGAGAGACTTCCGTGGGTTCAGAAGATGATTATCGCCGGTACGCCGGAAGCAAGAAAAGAAGCTCTTGACAAGCTTCTCCCAATGCAGTACGAGGATTTCTACGCAATGTTCAAGGCTCTCGGCGACAAACCGCTTACGGTTCGTCTGCTTGACCCGCCTCTCCATGAATTCCTTCCTGACAAGGAAGACCTTATTGCGGAAATTGCGGCGCTTAAAGCGCTCGGCAAGGATTATTCCGATAAAGAAGAGCTGTTTCGCGTTGTAGAAGGACTCTCAGAGTCCAACCCGATGATGGGACTTCGCGGCTGCCGCCTTGGTCTTACCTATCCTGAAATAAACGAAATGCAGGTTCGCGCGATATTCTCAGCCTGCTGCGATCTCAAAAAAGAGGGCTGCAAGGTTCAGCCGTGGGTTATGATTCCGCTTATCGGACACGTCAACGAACTTAAAGTTGTCAAAGAAGACCTCGTACGAGTGGCAAAAGAAGTTATGGCGGAGAAGGGTGTCGAAGTTGAGTACAAATTCGGTACGATGATTGAAATTCCGCGCGCTGCTCTTACAGCGGACGAAATTGCGGAATACACTGAATTCTTCTCATTCGGAACGAATGACCTTACGCAGATGACCTTCGGTTATTCACGCGACGACGCGGAAGGCAAGTTCCTCAAAAATTATGTCGAAAAGAAGATACTTCCTTCCAACCCGTTTGAAACGCTTGACGTTAAGGGCGTTGGCGAGCTTGTTAAGATGTCGATGGAGAAGGGGCTTAAGGTTAATCCGGCGCTTCTCGGCGGCGTGTGCGGAGAACACGGCGGAGATCCTGATTCAGTTAAATTCTGCCACAAAATCGGGCTTAACTACGTTTCCTGCTCACCGTTCAGAATCCCGCAGGCATCGCTTGCAGCGGCACAGGCAGTTATAGAAAGCAGAAAGTAAATATTTTGCGGTCCGGCGGTATCCGGGCCGCATATTTTTGTTTTGAGAGGTGAGCAGTATGGCGAAGAAACATTTGGCTAAAAGTTCTTCCAATAAGAAAATCGCCGGTGTTTGCGGCGGAATAGGCGAATATCTGGATATCGATCCGACCATAGTGCGTCTTGTATGGTGCATTTCTGTCGTGTGCTGCGGGTTTGGATTTTTGGCTTACGTAATTGCCGCATTTATAATGCCTAAAGATACCGAGCTTGCAAATTAACATACAATAAAAGCGGCGGTTAAATCGCCGCTTTTATTGTATGTTGTACTTTTTCAGAAGTTCTTCGTATTTTCTGTTTATTTCGTCTTCTTCCGCTTTGCTTTGCTTTGCGATCTGTTCGTCTTCATTTCTGTTGGGCAGTTTTTCGCCGGTCCTTTTTTTTATGCTTTGAATAATATCTTGTTTATTCTCGTTGTTTTCTGCGGGTTTGACCGCTTCCGGAACCGCTTCCCTGTAGGTCTCGTCATCCTGCACCTGGTCTGTCGGTATTGAGGCATAGCTGTTTACTGAATCTTCGCTGTCAACCGGCGCCAGTATCAGCCGCGGAGCGTCTTTATCAGCCCTTGCTGAATCTGCGCTGCCTCCGTGCCACGGGCAGCAGGACTGAGGCGTGTTGCCCGCAGGAAGAAAAATAGTTGTAGTTTTGCATCCGTCTGCCGCAAGAAATCCTGTCTGCGTGCAGACTGTTCTAGCTTCGACAGCAGCATCTGACGGTATGGTAAATTCTTTCGGGGTCTTGAGCTGCCTGACGGCAAAATTCATAAATGCCTTCCAGACAGGAGCGGCAGCTGTTGTTCCTGTAGCATGCCCTCCGAGCGGTTTTCTGTCGTCATTTCCTGTATAGACAACGGCGACTATTCCGGGAACTCCGCCCGCAAACCATGCGTCAGTCCAGTCGTTTGTCGTTCCCGTTTTGCCGAAGCACTGATAGCCTGAAATATTTGCGCCCGCTCCTGTTCCCCAAAGCATGACCTGTGTGAGAAGTGAACGCATCATTACCGCGGTTGTCGGCGAGAGTACGGATTTGATTTCCGGCGTATTCTGTTCAAGTATTTCTCCCATGTTGTTTTCTATTTTTGTTATTCCAAACGGCTTAACCCTGCTTCCGTTATTGGCAAAAGCGGAGTAGGCAGTGCACATTTCAAGCGGGGTTACACTTGCGGAACCAAGCGATATTGAAAGGTCGCCGGGCAGATATTTTTTGGATATTCCAAGCCGCGTTGCAACATCAATTATACTGTTTACTCCGACAATTTGTCCGAGTCTTACGGCAACAGTGTTGAGAGATTTTGCAACGCCGGTCATAAAGGTGACTTCGCCGCTGTATTTGCCTTTGCTGTAGTTTGAGGGCGACCAGCCGTTGTCAAACTTCAGCGGGGCATCAAGAAGATGATCAATGGATCTGTAATCGTTTTCAAGCGCGGCTGTATAGACAAAAGGCTTGAATGAAGAACCAGGCTGTCTGTGTGCCTGCACTGCCCTGTTGAATTTGCTTTTGCTGTAATCTCTTCCGCCGACCATGGCAAGTATTTCGCCGGTTGACGGATCAAGAGCCGTAAGCGCGGCTTCGTGAGGCATTTTGGAGACAAGTTCTTCAGCTTTTTGCTGAACCTTGATGTCTATTGTAGTATAGACTTTAAGTCCCCCGCGGTACACCTGATCTGCGCCGTAAGCAGGCAGCAGCTGATTAAACAGCAGATAAGCTACAAAATACGGAGCGTCGGGAATGTAAAAGCCGGTGCGGTTGTTTCGTTTTTTTGACAGGACAGGATTTTCTGCAAGAGCGCTGTCGTAATCCTTTTTTGAAATCCAGTCAAGGTCAAGCATACGCTTGAGGACATACTGTTTTCTTGTGTTTGAATTCTTTGGATTGCGTACGGGAGAATATTTTTCAGGAGCAGCGACAAGTCCTGCCAAAATCGCGCTTTCGGCAATAGTCAGTCTGTCCGGGTGTTTTCCGTAATAGATCATTGCCGCAGAGTCAACACCGTAAGCTCCGTGCCCCATATATATAGTATTAATGTACATTTCCAAAATCTGTTCTTTGGAATACACCTTTTCAAGGCGCAGGGCAATAATGGCTTCTTTTATCTTCCTTATTACAGTCTTTTCTTTCGAAAGGAAAAGATTTCTTGCCAGCTGCTGTGTTATTGTGCTGCCGCCCTGGTGCGCTCCGCGAAAGATAAGATCTACCGTCGCTGCACGCAATATCGCGGCCGGTCTTATCCCCGCGTGTTTGTAAAATTTACTGTCTTCCGCCGCTAAAATTGCTTTTACCATCCACGGTGAAACATTTTCGAGCTTTACCCAGCTGCGGTTCTCCTGAAAAAGCTTTGTGATTTCCTCGCCGTTTCTGTCATATATAACTGTAGCAAGGCTGGGTTTGTGTGCAAGAATCTCTTTCGAGCTTGGAAGTTTGTGCGCGATAACAACGACCGAAACCGTCAGCAGCATAAATAAAACTGCAACGGCCAGCATAAGGGGTACGAGTATCTTCTGCATAAACTTATGCTTGGCAGTACCGTTGTTAATTGCGAACTGCCGGTCATTCCTGAAGCTGTACGGCAAGAATATCAAACCCTTCATATAGTATGTAGAAATTTTACAACACAATGGGGGATATGACCACCAATAAATTTCCTAAAAAAAAATCAAAAAACTTAAATTTGGGGGGTTGCAATATTCAAAATATCGTAGTATATTATTCCCCGTCGTCGCGGAAACAGATGCTTCCAAGGCGGATAGCACCTTGCCAATAGAATACAGTACGTAAGTAATAACTAATGAGTTTCCAGAATCAAACGGAGAGTTTGATCCTGGCTCAGGACGAACGCTGGCGGCGTGCCTAACACATGC
>JAUNNW010000151.1 GCA_030531285.1 Synergistaceae bacterium
ACGAGAAAGAACACGCAAAAATGTGGTTCAAAGAGCTTGAAGGCATCGGCGATACTGCGCAGAACCTTGCGGCGGCAGCCGAGGGTGAAAACTTTGAATGGACCGACATGTATGCAGGTTTTGCAAAAACGGCGGAAGAAGAAGGCTTCCATGCGCTTGCAGAGAAATTCCGCGCTGTTGCTGCCATTGAAAAATCTCATGAAGAGCGCTATCGTGCGCTCCTTGCCAACGTAGAAACCAAACAGGTTTTTGCAAAGAGCGAAGTTAAGGTTTGGGAATGCAGAAACTGCGGACATATTGTTGTCGGTACCAACGCTCCCGACATCTGCCCTGTCTGTGCGCACCCTCAGGCATACTTCGAAATTAACGCGCAGAACTATTAATCCGCGGCACGAAAACTGACGAAGGGCTGGTGAAGACAGAATGAGTGCAATGTTTAAGCTTTCATACGGACTTTTTGTAGTTACGGCACGCGACGGGGAAAAGGACAACGGCTGTATAACGAACACGGTGCAGCAGGTTACTTCGGCTCCGAACAGGATTTCGCTTGCGGTGAACAAAGCGAATTTTACGCATGACATGATTTTGAAAAGCGGCGTTTTCAACGTTTCGATAATTTCCGAAAAGGCAGACTTCGAGCTGTTTAAGCATTTTGGCTTTGCAAGCGGGCGCGATACCAACAAATTTGCCGGTTACGGCGCTGCAGAACGTGCGGAAAATGGCGTTCTCTACGTCACAGACGGCATCAACTCAGTGCTTTTTGCGCAGATTGTTCAGACTGTTGACCTTGGTACGCATACGCTTTTTATAGCTGACGTTACCGGCGAAAAAGTTCTGGACGAAACAGCATCTGCGACGTATGCATACTATTTCGGGCATATTAAGCCGAAGCCGGAAGCAAAACCGAAAACAAAAGGCTGGGTATGCAAAATATGCGGTTACGTTTATGAAGGCGAAGAACTCCCTGCCGATTTCATCTGTCCGGTTTGTCTCCACCCTGCCTCTGATTTTGAACCGCTGAATTAAACAGCTGTTAAAAACTGAGCCTTCCGATTATCGGAAGGCTTTTATTTTTTGATGCGAAGCAGCCGGTTTAGGTTTATAATAGCAGCTCAAAAGAGGTGCAGCTTTTGTCAGACAGACACAGATTTGAATTTCCGAACAGCTGGGTGATAATTGCGTTTATGGTTTTCGTAACCGCGGTTTTGAGCTGGGTTATACCTTCCGGAAGCTACGAATATGCTGAACGTGCAATAGGCGGAATTGTCCGCCGTGCCGCGGTTGACGGGACGTTTCATTATATTGACAAAGCCGCGGTGAAGCCTGCGGATTTTCTCGGACTGTTTGCGGCGTTTTACAGAGGCTGTGTTGATGCAGCAGACATATTTTTTGTCATGTTCTTCTGCACGGGAACGTTCAGTGTTATGGTTGAAACCGGCGCGTTTCACGCAGGAATTTCATCGCTGCTGAAGCGTTTTGGGAAAAACGCAATGCTCGCCGCCGTTCTGCTTATGTTCTTCTTCGGAATTTGCGGTTCAGCTTTTGGCATGCTCTCTGAGTTTTACGGTTTTTATCCGTTTATGACAGGACTCGGCATAGCCGTGGGCTGTGACGCGATGTTTGGCTTTGCCATTATCGCCCTCGGCGAATATATAGGTTTTATGGCGGCAACCACAAACCCCTACACGCTTGCCGTTGCCCAGACGCTTTCAGGTCTGCCGCTTTATTCTGCCGGAGCATGGCACGTATTCTGCTTCGCCGTTTTTATGGGCACCTGCGCTCTTTACGTTTTGTGCTACGGAAAACGCGTAGCCAAAAATCCTGAAAGCTCTGTTCTGTACGGATATTCCGGTTTTTCGCAGTTCGATGTCGCGCAGACGGAGAGAAAACCGCTCGACCGGAAGATGAAATTTGTAATTGCCGATATGCTCGTTACATTGTCGGTCCTTATGGTCGGACTGATAAAATACAGCTGGGGCTATGCGGAACTCTGCGCGCTGTTTCTTGCCATGTCTGTATTTGCCGCCGTTGTCTGCGGTTGGAGTCCGAACAAATATTGCAGAGTATTTTCCGAAAGCACGAAAAAAATGTTTTGGGGCGCGATGCTGACCGGTCTTGCAAAAGCGATGATTGTGATTATGCAGGATGCGCAGATAATTGATACTATAACCTACATGCTTACGAACCTGCTTAAAAACGCGCCATCCAAACTTTCGGCGCAGCTTATGCTGCTTGTTCACACGCTGATAAACTTTCCTATTGCCTCAGGCTCGGGCAAGGCATTGATAACAATGCCGATAATGGCACCTCTGGCGGACAATCTCGGACTGTCGCGTCAAGTTGCGTGCAGCGCGTTTCTTTTTGGAGACGGGCTGACTAAGCTTCTCTGGCCGACGGGAGGCTGCGTAATAGTCTGCGCTATGGCGGGCGTGCCGTACGAAAAGTGGCTGAAATGGTTTCTTCCGCTCTGCGGCATACTTTACGTCGAACAGATGCTTCTGCTTCAGGCAGCGGT